>CALBSU010000063.1 GCA_937967285.1 uncultured Acidobacteriota bacterium | reverse complement strand
ACTAACAAGGTGACGGTGAACGCTGGATAAGAGCTGGATTGGGTTCTTCTAATTGTTGTGGCGCCGTGATACGCGGCTGGATCGAAATGATACGCCATGGTCCCCGATCGACCTGTTATCTAGTGAAAAACTGAGTATGGGATATAATCCGGTGATATCAGAACTTAGCACGACCACAGACAGGGAAGCACTGAGGAAGGCAATGAGGTTGGCCGAGATAGCGCCGGGTGTAGTTGAGCGGGCCAGGAGCGGGGATGAAGAGGCATTTCACATGATCTTCAACCGCTACGGTCGGCCGGTGCTCAGTTTCATCCAGCATCAGGTCGGCAACCGCGATCTGGCGGAGGAGCTGATGCAGGAGTCCTTCGTCAGGGCGTATCGGAATCTCGGCGGACTGCGGGACGAGCAACGTCTGTCGACGTGGTTGTTCGGGATAGCGCGCAATGTGGTCAGGGAGTCGGCTCGATCGGCCAGGCGGAGCGAGAGGATCGTGGCGCTGGACGAGCCTGAAAGCATGGAGCTGGAGTCGAAGGAGGCGCTTCCCGAGGGAGCGGTGCTGCAGGTCGAGATGCGCCGTCAGATCCAGGACGCGCTGCTTACCCTGGACGAGGACAAACGGACCGTATTCAGTCTCAAGATTTTCCACGAGAAGAGTTACGAGGAGATCAGCGCCATCACCGGTCATTCGATCGGTAAATTGAAGACGGACCTGCATCGAGCGCGGGCCGAGATGAGAAAGAAGATCGAACCGTATCTGCAATCGACGCGGCAGTGAGGTACGGAGGCTTTATGAATATGAACTGCGAAATTTGTCGGGATGAGATGGATGACTATCTGTCCGGCGACCTGGACCGGGCGGCATCGGCGCGAGTCAGGACGCATCTCGAATCGTGCCCGGAATGCTCGATGGCACTGGATGAGCTGGAGCGCGAAAATCGTCTCTACGCTGAATTCTTCGATCAGACGGCGGTCGAGCCGGCGCCCGCGAGCTGGACGGCGATCCGTGATCGAATCAGGCAGGAGACTGTGAAGCCCTCCGTCTTTTCGGCGCTGGTGGCGTGGCTGACCCGGCCGGTGGTGCTGCAGCAGGCGGCATTCGCTCTCGTTCTGGTCGTTATTTCGGTCGCGACCACCCTCTATTTCGTCCGGCGGACTGACGAACGACCGCCGGTTGTGACGGACGTGGCGGTCGACAAGAAGCCGCAACCGGAGAAGGTCGCAGTCGAACCGACTCCGACGGCTACTCCGGAAATTGTACCGGCGCCGCGTCGGAGCGGGAGGAGACCGGTCTCTGAAAAGGACCTGCTGGCTGCCCAGGTCGAGCGCGCCGAAAAGGAATACCTGAGTGCGATCAGGCTGCTTGACCGTGCCATCGCCCGGCGCAGGGACGAGATCGATCCGGACGTTATGCGGCATTACGAAGCCAGCCTCGCCCTGATCGATCAGTCGATCGAATCGAGTCGGACGGCCTTCCGTGAGAACCGCAACGATCTCAACGCGAGCAATTTCCTGATCGCCGCCTACAGCAGGAAGGTCGAACTGATGCAGGACATCGCCATGCGATAGCGCAACGCGCCAGTTAAACACTCACAATCAACGGACATGACAGTGAAGAACAGAAACAAAATCGGTTGCATCATCGGGCTGGCGATACTGCTGGCGGCATTTGCCGGCAACGGATTCGCGCAGGGCGGCGAGGGACGGGAATTTCATCAGAACTATCCGATCTCAGCCGGAGGAACGGTCAGTCTGACCGGCCTGGCGGGATCGATCCGGATCACCTCCTGGAACGAGAACCGCGTCAGTGTCGATGCCGTCAAGAATTCGCGAAGAGGCGGCGATCTGTCTGAAGTCAGGATTGAGGTCGTCGCCCAGCCGGACCGGATCGAGATCAAAACGATCCGACCCGGTAATCGAAACGCCGGCGTCACCGTAGATTACGACTTGAAAGTGCCGGCGAACGTCAATCTGGCGATGATCAGGAGCGCCAGCGGCGACATCTCGATCACCGGGCCGGTCGCAAGCGTCGCGGCGAACACAGCAAGCGGAGAGATCAACGTCAGGAATGTGACGGGAGATGCAACTCTGACGACAGCGTCCGGACGGGCCGTAGCATCGGCTGTCGGCGGAGTGCTCCGGATTCAGACTGCCAGCGGAGACATCCAGGTCGACGATGCGCGGTCGCGGCTCTTCGCTCAGGCCGCCAGCGGTTCGATCAGGGTCGGCAACGTTGCGGATGACGCCAACCTCAGCGCCGCCAGCGGCAGTATCTCAGTCGAGCGGGCGCGCGGCCGGGTGAGCGCGAAAGCAGTCAGCGGCTCGGTCAGCATCAGGGACGCCGGCGGCGACGTTCAGGCCGATTCGCTGAGCGACAGCATAACCGTCACCGATGCAAAGGGCCTTGTCACCGCCTCAACGCTCAGCGGCAGCATTACACTGACCGGAATCGGCGACGGCGTGCGCGCCAAAGCCGTCTCCGGCAGAATTCAGATCAGCCGGACCAGAGGACGAATCGACGCCAGGACGACCAGCGACGCGATCATCCTCAACGATGTCGAGAGCTCGGATATCTCCGCCAAAACAACCAGCGGAGAGGTCCGCTTCAGCGGGCCTGTCCAGCCCGGAGGAAGTTACAGCTTCGAGAGCTTCAGCGGAAATGTCGTTCTCACGCTTCCTGCCGCCTCCTCGTTCAACCTCTCGGCGAGAACCAGATCCGACCGCGTCCAGAGCGAATTCGACCTCAAGTCGAGCCCGGAACTCCCCGGCGGATCCCGCGGCACGATCTCGGCCGTCGTCGGCGATGGCGGGCCCGTGATCAATCTCGCCACCTTCTCGGGAAATATCTACCTTAAAAAGAAATAATCGGAGAGGCCTTTATTTCAACGGGAGATCAGGAACTTTCAGCAGCCCATCTCGTAAGCATATGCAGTCGCGCGGAGCCCGATCTGCTATGAAAATGTCGAATATTGAACAATCGAATCCCGAAACCGGACAGCCGCCGGCGGCGATTACCTGAGTTTCATCTGCAAATATCCTGAAATCATATAGTTGCGGCTGGACCGTCATGGTACGGCATTTGTATGGTTAATAATTGATTACTAAAATTTTGACAGTTTTTCCAGTTACTTGAAACGTATCGGAAAAGACATACGTCTAAAGAACTTACGACATAAAATCCGAATAGAGTGATCGACTGTAAAGATTCGGATATGAACATCAAGGCACCAGGAGAAAGAGGGAGGCTGTAAATGTCTACGGAAGCGATGGGACAGAAGACGATCGAGAAACCCATGCAGCCGCGGCCGGCGCTGTCGCTTGTCGGTGGCCCGCGGATCATGCCGCTTGATCAGTACGAGTGCTTCACGGGTGTGAGCACCAATGTCGCGGCGCTCAAGGAATTCATCAGCGTTCAGGCTTCTCAGCGGCAGCCGACTCTGCTGATCGGCGAAAGAGGTCTGCGGCAGGAACAGGTCGCAAGACTGCTTCATCAGGCCAGCGAGTACTGGACTCAACCGTTCTTTTCCGTCAATGCGCATTCGCTCGACAGCGACTCGCTTCATTCTCTGCTCTTCGGAGAGCGCGGAATGATCGAGTCATCCGAGAACGGCACGATCTATGTCAACGAACTGACCAGACTGCCGGCGCTGGTTCAGCAGCGTTTCGCCGCGCACATCGAAGAGCAGCGCTGGAAAGCGCACAGCGGCAGGCACACCGGCCCGCGCCTGATCTTCGCCACGGAATGGAATCCGTCGGATCTGCGAGCCGAAAACCGCATCGCTCACGGACTGGTCGAACTGCTCAAACCGATGAGTTTCACGATCAGGCCGCTCAGGGAGCGCAGCGAGGACGTGCCCTATCTCGCCAATTTCCTGGCTGAGAGGGTCACCAGGCGGCTTAAACGCGGCCCGCACGTCATCTCCAAGGCAGCGATGAAGATCCTTTCCGATTACCACTGGGAAGGCAACATCGACGAACTGGAAGCGGTGCTCGAAAGTTCTATCGCGGGCCTTCCGCCCCAGATGATCGACGAAACTCTGCTTCCGTCGAGGATTCGGTTCTCGACTCTCAAGGAGATCCCCTCCAGCGGCATCGATCTTCCGCAGATGATCGACGACTTCGAACGCAACCTGATCGAGACCGCGCTTCGCCAGACGGGCGGCAATCAGACCAGGGCTTCAGCAATGCTCGGACTGCGCGTTCAGACTCTCAATATGAAACTCAAACGCTTCACCGAACAGGGGCGGGAAATCAAATTATAGTAGGCGGTAGTTAGTAGGCAGTAAGCAGTAGGCGGTAGTCAGTAGAAAGCCTTGCAATTGCGGTGTGCGCGATAGTTCCCTTTTTTTACCATCAACTGCCTACTCACTACTGCCTACCGCCTACTAACTACTGACTACCGCCTACTGCCTTCTCACTTCAAACCGATAACCTACGCCGCGGACAGTGATCAGATGCTGGGGATTTGACGGATCTTCTTCGATGTATCGGCGAAGTCTGACGATGAAGTTGTCGATCGCGCGGGTATCGGTGTCTTCGCTGAGGTCCCACACCTCTTCGAGGATCTGGCGGCGAGAGACGGTCTGGCCCTGGTGTTTGATCAGGAAGC
>CALBSU010000062.1 GCA_937967285.1 uncultured Acidobacteriota bacterium | reverse complement strand
GCCAGTACCAGATCGAAACCCGCGGCTTTGAAATCTTCGGCCGTCAATCCATACCATTTCGGGCCGACGCGATCGTCCCACACAGCCAGCGTTCCGCGTGGAGAGGCTCGAAGTATTTCGAGGTCCTTTGCCTTGTCGTTTGTGAAGACCGGGTTCTCCCATGGATCGCGGTCGAAGAGAATGCAGGCGTAAGGCTGAGCGAAGATGATGCGCGTGACAGCATAATCGCGATCGGGGAAGTCCGCCCGCGTCGACGCCAGCGCCCGCGCATCCCGCGACCATTCCGCGCCGTCCGAATAGACGAGATTGACGAAGATCGAGACCCCGATGACTATCGCCGCCATCCCGAACCTGAGCATCCGCGATGTGTGCGACAGGTATCCGGCCAGTCTCACCCAGCCGACGAGCGTGATGATCGCGATCGCCGGCGAGATCGTGATCAGATAGCGCGGATAGCCCGCCGATCCGAGAAGGCCCCACGCCCTGAGCACCGTATGGAGAATGAAGAAGAGCAGGAAGCTGCCGGTCAGCGTCGTCAGCTCGCGCCTTCTCAGCAGCCGGCAGAGCCCGATCAGAAAGGGCGCCAGCAGGAACGGCCCGACGATCTCGGGCAGCCTGACGGGATACGCCAGCAGGCCGGCCGCGCCGTAGATCGTGCCGGTGACGGGCCAGTTCGCCGGCCAGTTGTGCAGGATGAAGAGCGGGTCGCCCGTGATGGCCAGCGCCGCCGCCCACCAGATCAGGGCCCCGCATCCCAGCAGCAGAATCGACAGCGAACCTCGCGAAAAAAGCTCTCGCCGTCGCTCGTTCAGTATCCAGAAAGCCCATAATATTCCGAGGAAGAGCCCCTCGGGACGGGCGAGGATCGCCAGGGAGGCTGCAAACATTCCGGCCGCTTTGCGGTTCCGGTGGTGCAATCGCAGCGCAATCACATAGACCAGCGCGAAGACCGGCTCGGTCATATTGTCGGCGGAAAAGAGGAAGTACGAAGGCTGAAGCCAGCAGAGCAGTATCGCCAGCGGTCGAAAGGCGGTCCTCAGCGAGGGCGCGGCCCCGCTTTCATTCAGATCTTCCGTCAACCGCCACGTCTGCCAGGCGATCGTCAGACAGATCAGAACCGTGAACAGTCTCGCTGCGCGATAACCGGCGAGCGCGGGCAGGGCATAGAGAGTGGTGTAGAGAGGACGCGCCCAGACGCCGACGAAAAGTTCGCGATGAACCCACGCCCATTTCGCGTACAGAAAGTGTAGCGCGCCGTCGAGCTGGCATCCGTCGTCATGCAGGAATGCCTGCGAAAGCCCGAGCAGAGCGCAGAGCGCCAGTAATGCGACCGCCCGATCGCGAGCCATCAGTCCCCGGCTGGTCAAGAATCCTCGTCCTCCCAGTCGTCGTCCTCATCTTCGGCGACTCCGAAATATCGCATCCAGTCAGACATCTCTTCGCTCTCGACTCCCGATTTGTCCTGAACGTCGATCTCATCGCCGGCGGCCTCGATCATCCGCCGGAACTCGCCCGACCTGATGACCCGCACTCCGCAGACCCGGACGCGCTCGGCGAGCTGGCGGTCCGATGTGACCACGGTCATGTTCTTCCGGCTGCGCTCCTTTTCCGCCATCTCGATGATCCTGTCGTCAGCGCTCCCGGAAGGACGCCCGTAAAATATCCTCACGCTCCGGTAACTCGAACCCTCTGGAAATTGCGGATCGGGCGCGCCGTCGAAGACTACGCCGACACGAACCTTGCGAATCCGCACGAAATCCGCCAGCTCGAGTATCAGTCTCCGCCGAGCCCCCTCCTTGTCCCTGTGCCACCCGGGACGCTGCCCGATCACATTGTTGCCGTCAACAAGGTACATGCTTTATTGAAGTAGAAAGTAAAAAGTAGAAAGTAGTTCAGCCTGCTACTTACTGCCCACCGCCCTGTTGACCGCTCGACCCGGGATGACGGTGCCCCAGCCCTGCCTTTCGAACGGGACGCCGGCCAGCCGGATCGCGGTGTCGATCAGAATCCGCTTGATCTGCTGGGGATTGAGCGACGGGTTCGCCTCGAGCATCTGGGCGACGACCGAAGAGACGATCGGCGCAGCGAAGCTGGTTCCGTCGACATGCTTGTAATATCCGCTGATCACGTTTGCATCGTGGATTTTGATCGAGACGAGGTGACGGACAAGGTAGACGGGCAACTCCGCGGCCGCGTCGATATCGGCGTCGATACCCTGATGCGCTCTGAGGACATCACGGATTTCGTTATCGTGCGATTCCTGCAGTTTCTTGTAGAGGGTCGCCTCGGCGGATGTCGGAGTGCCGGGCAGGATCGGCGCCGCCAGCCAGATGCTCGGAGCGACGATCTCCGGTTTCTGGAGTCCGTCGATGGTCGGGCCGTAGGACGACTGGTAGACGTCGTTGTCCTCGAGTTCGAGCGTATTCTTGTCGTTGAAACCTCCGACTGTGATGACAGCGGGAGTCGATCCCGGCGGGAGGATCGCGTGGTTGGGCGTATTGCCCGCATTGCCCGCGGCGCAGACGACAACCATGCCGGCGCGCACGCAGTCCTCAGCGATCCTCGAGAGCCTGTCGGTCAGATAGGATTCCTCGTAGTCGCCGGCGCATGAGACATTGATCACGCGGATGTTGTATTTCTCGCGATGTTCGAGCGCCCATTCGAGGCCGCGCCGGATGTCCTCGTGCAGAATTCTGTGCGCCGTGCCGACCTTGATCAGCACGACATCGGCTTCCGAGGCGAGGCCGCGATAGAAGCCGTTCGAGAGATATCCGTTGCCGGTTGCGACCACGGAAGTCATCATCCCGTGCCAGCTCGAATCGTCGGGACTGTTGAGCTCGTCCTCGCTGAATTCGGGGTCGGTGATATTGACGTATTTGAGGATCCGGTTGCGAGGCTCGACCAGGTCGGGATGCGGGTAGAATCCTGAGTCCAGAAAAGCGATCGTTACGTTGCGGCCCGCATATCTTTCATCGGCGCCGACGCGGAGCGGCGTCGGCAGGATGTGGTACGCGCCCTCGCGAAAAATCTTCGGGTTGGCGTTCAACCGGTCGCGGGCGCCGCGGAAGAGATCGAGGCACCGCTGGCAGATGCCATGGTTCTGGTCCCAGCGGGGATTGTTGACGCGGATCAGCGAGAGCAGGGAATCGTCCACTTCGCCGGCATCGCGTCTTCCTTTTCTACCGCAGAGTGGACAATGTTCTGAAGACATGGCGAAGGGAGATCAGGTGACGGCTCTGCCGAGGGCGTTGGCGACTCCGCGTCGCATATTGTCCAGGCCGGATGCCTTGTTGATGAATGCCGTCTTGTCGTCGACGGGGATTCCGAGGAGCCCGCGCGTCGTCCGGTCCGAGGTCGAGATGATGACGGGGATATCCTTGAGATTTTCGTCTTCACGTATGAACTTCAGTACTTCATAGCCTTCGACATAAGGCATATTGACGTCGAGAATGATAAGCGCGAAATCGGTGTCGGCCTTGAGCGTTTCAATCGCCTGACGGCCGTCCTCGGCTTCGACTACAGTCAGGTTCTCGGTCTCGGCCACAGCCGACCAGAGCACGCGGGCATCGTGATCGTCATCGGCGATCAGGACTCGTTGCGACATTCAGGTTCCTCCTGCAGAAATCCGTTTACGATGACTCATTGTATCCATTTTACACGCAATCCGCCATGCTTCGATGATCGATCCCGCAAGGATTGCCGGATGGCAATTTAGACTGCTTAATGCTACACTTTGCGCGATTTATAGCCTGTTGAGTATCAGGACCTGAAGTTGGAAAGGGAGAGCTGCCGATGAAGTTTTTCCGCCGCCCGAAAGTCCTTCCGCTGTCCGAAAAACTATCCCGCACACTGAAAAGAGAGTTTCCGATGAGAGAATTGCGATTCAAGCTGTTTATCGTCGCAGCGCTGATTCTGTCTCCCGTTTCGGGGTATGTGCTGCACGAATCCGCCGAAGCGCGGAATGCCGTGCCTGCGCCGCAGGTGTTGAAGGTCGAGCCGCCCGACTGGTGGGCCGGTCAGTCGATCGGCAGCGCCCGCAATCCGCTCAGGCTGCTGGTGCGGGGAACGGATCTCGGCGCCGCCCGGCTCAACTCCTCAACCCGGGGGATCCGCGTCTCGAACGTCAGGATCAATGAAGCCGGGACATACCTCTTCGCCGATCTGGTGATCGACCGGAACCTCAGGCCCGGGAGCTACCCGCTGACCGTCGTCACGCCGGGAGGCACGGTTTCGGCGCCCTTCGCGATTTCCCCGGAGCTCGACAGGACTTCCAATTTCCAGGGTTTCAGTCAGGACGATGTGATCTATCTGATCATGCCCGATCGGTTCGCCAGCGGAGATCGGTCGAACGACGATCCCGCCGTTTCGCGGGGCCTGCTCGATCGCAGCAAGGGGCGGCGCTATCACGGCGGAGACCTGCAGGGGATCATCGACCGGCTGCCGTATCTGAAGGATCTCGGCATCACGGCCATCTGGATGAATCCGATCTATGACAACAACAACCGGCTGGACACGAAAGAGGTCTACGACAACGAGCCGACCACGGGCTATCACGGGTACGGCGCCGTGGACTTCTACGCCGTAGAGGAGCATTTCGGCGATCTGGCGAAGTTCAGGGAGCTGGTGCAGAAGGCGCATGCCGCCGGGATCAGGATCATTCAGGATCAGGTGGCCAATCACACCGGCCCGTATCATCCGTGGGTGAGCGATCCGCCGACGCCGACCTGGTTCAACGGAACGGAGTCCGATCACGTCAATGAGAACTGGCAGACGCACCTGCTGATGGATCCGAATGCGTCGGATGAGCTCAAGGTGCCGGTGCTCGACGGCTGGTTCGTCAACATCCTGCCGGATCTCAACCAGGGCGATCCTGAGGTCGAGAAGTACATTATCCAGAACACGCTCTGGTGGATCGGCGCGACGGGACTCGATGCCATTCGACAGGATACTCTGCCGTACGTCCCGCGCAGCTTCTGGCGGAGCTGGATGACCGCCATCAAACGAGAGTACCCGAACGTCAACGTCGTGGGCGAGACCCTCGACGGTCTGCCGGCGCAGGTCGCCTTCTTTCAGGGCGGTGTCCCGCGCTTCGACGGCATCGACTCGATGATCGACACCGAGTTCGACTACCCGCTCCATTTCGCGATTCGCGATACCTTCGCCGGCGGAGGTTCGATGAAGAAGCTGACGGAGATTCTGCATCAGGACTATCTCTACCCCGCGCCTCAGATTCTGGTCACGCTGCTCGGTTCTCACGATGTTGCGCGATTTATGAACGAACGCGGAGCCACGCCCGAGGGGCTCAAGCTCGCCTTCGCGTTTCTGATGACGATGCGCGGCATTCCGCAGCTCTATTACGGCGACGAGATCGCGCTCGGCGGAGGCAACGA
>CALBSU010000061.1 GCA_937967285.1 uncultured Acidobacteriota bacterium | reverse complement strand
GGACGGTGCCGAGGTTCGAGCAGTTCATCCCGGCCGGCCGGAGCGGATGGATGAAGCTCTGGCAGACGGGCGGAGCGTTCGGAATGACCGGCTCGATGATCAACTTCAACGCAAACGCCGCGGCGGCAGGCAACGCCTTCAACCAGGGTCATAACCTGCATGTGCTGACGACGACCTCGTCGATGAGCTACACCATCCCGGTCTTCCCGGCCGGGTGCTGAGCAGGGAGCGCCGACATCCTGCCGGCATGAATCAGTCATTCATGCCGGCAGGATGCCGGCGCTCCATGGCATAATCAGCGAATGCCTGAACTTCCCGAAGTCGAAATGGTCGTCCGCGGTCTGCGGGATGTGCTGAGCGGACGCGGAATAAGCAAAGCGAGGCTGCTGAGGCCGGGCCTCGCGCCGGAGAACCCGCCGCGCCAGTTCGCCGCGTGGCTCAGAGGCGCGATGGTCGAGAGTGTCGCGCGCCGCGGCAAGCACATCCTGATACATCTCTCCAACGGCCGGACGCTGATCACGCACCTGAGGATGACCGGCCGCTTCTTTCATCTGGACCGGGACTCAGAACTCCTGCCTCACACCCATGCCGAATTCATTCTGGACAACGGCAGAAAATTGCTCTTCACCGATCAGCGCCATTTCGGGATGATGATGGTCGTTCGGACGGCTGACCTGGAAAAGGTCCGGCATCTCGAAAAACTGGCACCGGAGCCGTTCGACGGAGATTTCACCGACGCGTATCTTATTAATATGCTGAAACGCAGCCGCCAGGCGATCAAGGTCTTTCTGCTGGATCAGACGAGGGTGACCGGGCTCGGCAACATCTATGCTTCGGAGGCTCTGCACCGGGCCGGGATCGACCCGCAGCGGCAGGCGAACCGGATCTCCGCCGCGCGGGCCGGCGATCTGAGAACGCATATTGTCGATGTTCTCCGCGAGGCGATCGAATCGGCGGCCAACCTGGCGACCGATCCGCGAGAGGTTTACGGTCGGTACGGCGCTGGCGCATTCGAGGACAACTGGCGCGTTTACGGCCGCGAAGGCGCGGGCTGCCTCAACTGTTCGACGCCGATCCGGAGGATCGTCCAGGCGACCCGCTCGACCTTCTATTGCCCGAACTGTCAGAAATGAGACTCCTCCCTGTCAAAAATGCAACTTTCAAATTATCATTCGTAAAACCGGTCGGGAAAATACAGGAGCTTCAACGATTTGGCGGATGATTCGAGGTCGAACCCGCCGGCCTGCCCGGACGTATATGACTTTCGGATATGAAGAATCGTCCTTCGTCCCATCTTGTGCTGCTGCTGGGGTTGCTGGTTCTCGACGCGCTGGCTTACCTCGCCATCTACCGTTCGGGAGTGGCCCGCGGATTTTCTCCGTCTCTGCTGCTGGCATTCCGCGACCTGGCGCTCTTTCTGCCGATACTGTTCATCTTCATCTGGCTGGTGCGGAGGTACAGGTTTGCCGGCGATCTGACGCTCTTCACGACCGCGATCCTGCTCTTCGGAATAGGGCAGTTCGCGCAGTACAGGCTCTTCACCGATCCTGAATACAGCGCGGCGCGCGGCGTCGAAGTGAGAAACGCGAGGCTGGCCAAGGCGAACATCGCTCAGCAGCGGGCGATCAACAAATATTACGATGCCGGGAAGAAGCAGGTGCTTTTCGGTGATCCGGAATATCAGATCAGAATCGACGCCACGGCGGGGGAGACCCCGGACGAGAGCTACTGGACGCTCAAGCGGATCATGTCGTCTGTCTCGACGCTTGTTCCTCTGCTGGCGTTCCTGGGATTCGGGCTGGCCTTCGCCTTCATGCTGCGCGACGATATTCTGCTCTGGCTGCAGCGGCACAGTTTTCTGATCGGCCTGATGACGACGGTGCCGTTTGCGCTGATCGCGATCATCTATTCGAGCGGAGGAAAGTTCCTGGGCCGGACGACGCCGTGGGAACCGGTCAAGATCACATTTCTGATCAGCTATGCGGGAATACTGGCCGATCATTACCGCAACCTCTCAAGGACGTGGTGGGGAATACCGCCATGGCGGTTCGTTCTGCCGTTCCTGCTGGTGGCCTTCATGCCGGTGCTGCCGTTTCTGGCGCTCTCGGATTTCGGACAGATGCTGGTCTTCTTCGGAGCGTACCTGACGCTTTACCTGGTGGCCGTCCGGCGTCTGCCGCAGGTGACGATGGCGATCGTCCTGACGATGGTGCTGCTCGGCGGCTCGATCTTCGCAGCGGGTATCTACAATACTGTCGTCGATGCCTTCGGCGACAACGATTCTGTGACGGCGATCGAACGTGTCAGGGGAGTTGTCAGTCGCGGTCTGTCGCCGCGCATTCACCAGCGCTTCTATCTGTGGCGCAACGGCGGTCAACCGCCCGATCCGGCTGAGAACTGGTGGTGGGCCAGAGAGGTCGACAGCGCTCCGGATCGCGGACGATCGAACGACGATATGTGGTATTACCGATATGCCTATCAGCCGTCGCAGGCGCTGTTCGGGGTCAGCGACGGCAGGCTGTTGGGCGCGGGGCTCGGTCGCGGCTATCCCGAGAGCGTCCCGATCGCGGATTCGGATTTCATCTACGCCGCCATCGCCGAGGAGATGGGACTGGCCGGAGGCGCCGTCATCATCGCCGGTTTCATCATTCTGCTGATCGCCGGCATGCGGACCGCGATCGAAGCCCCGGACATGTTCACCAAACTTCTGGCCGCCGGCATCACCTCATTTCTGGCTTTTCAGGCTATCATCAATATCGGCGGTGTCCTGAGGCTGGTGCCGATGACCGGAATAACTCTCCCGTTCATAAGTCATGGCGGCTGGTCGCTGATCACCAGCTTCGTCATGCTCGGAATTCTCATGGCGATTTCGCA
>CALBSU010000060.1 GCA_937967285.1 uncultured Acidobacteriota bacterium | reverse complement strand
CCCAACTGAGGAGGAATGGTCGATGCAAGCACAGCGTGCGCTCCTGAATTTCACCGAATCCGAACGCAAACTCGGCGATCGGCTGGTCGGGATCGCGATCGAGATTGACAGGATCGAAGGATACAGCGAGCCGCACGCGGTGGTTATTGCTGTTCTGGCCGAGAAGCTGGCTCGCCGTCTCGGCGTTCACGGCACGGATATGACGGCGCTCAAGTATGCCGCGTTGACACATGACCTCGGCGAGCGAGCCATGAAACGCAACTATCTGCTCCGTCCGGATGCCATCACCAGCGAGGAGATGCTCGATCTCTGGAGGCATCCGATACTGGGTGAGCAGTCGGCGGCCGATCTCGGCCTCCCGCGCCATTCGCAACTGCTCATTCGCTGGCACCACGAGTGGTGGAACGGGCAGGGGTATCCCGACGGGCTGTCGGGCGAATCGATCCCGATCGGCGCCAGAATCCTCCGTCTCGCCGATACCTACTATGCCCTGCGTTCAAACCGGCCTCATCGCGGACCATACAGCGAGGCTGAGGCAGTCCAGTTCATCACCGATCGCGCCGGACTCGAGTTCGATCCCATGCTGGTCAGGCTCTTTCTCTCGATCCGCGAGGAAGAGCGGACCGTCCGTCAGCCTGAAGTCATATCCCCCGACGTCGAGGCCTTCACGATTCTTACTCCGCAGGGGCTTCAGACCGCCTTCGTTTCCAATCAGAACGTCGATGATTCGATTGCAGCCGAGGAGGCGCCGGCCGTGTCTGCTCCCGGCGACGACGCCGACGGATCGGCGCTCGATGAGGTTCCGGCGTTCGAGCCGGTTGCTCCGCCCCCCGATGATCCCGGGACGCAGTTCCTTTCAGCGGACGAACCGGAAGACACAGCCGATGGTCAGGGTGAATCCGAACCGTCAGACACCTCCGAAAGGAACGAAGGCTGATGAATTTAACCAAGACGATCAATCGGCGCTGGCTGGGTTTCGAACTGAGCGTTCTGCGCCGGCTCAAATTCCAGACCATCGCCATTCCGTTTGCAGGACAGCCCGATCTTGACTGGTATCTCAAATTCTGGGGCAAGCAGGTTCTCTCGAACGACATCTGTCGATGGGCCTGGACCGTCTCGAGCGCGCTCGTCGAGAATCGCGGCGAATCGCTGACCGAAGAGGACGTCTCGCTCGCGCTCAGCGAAGCGTACGTCCCGAGGCGACGGCTCAACAATCCCGCGCTCGCCCGGCTGGCCGATCATCCGCAGATATCCGACATCGATGTCGTCTGGTTCGACAATCTTTGGCTCAATATTCAGGGAATCGAGAACGAGTATCGTCGCGCGCTGGCCGCCATGCATGTCCTGCGGACGATCGATTACGTCTTTTCCTTCGATCAGTCGACGGCCGCGCTGCGACGCCCGCTCTCCGAGGTCTTCATCAATCTGTGGCGCAGCCAGGGGCAGGTGATCGATAACGATCAGGCCAACAGCAGCTCGAATCTCGAGGCTCATGAATTCATTCGCAATGCCCGCGCCAGTCTCATGTTCGCACGTTTCCCGCGCGCGGAGGGGCTGTCGGCGCTCAGAGACGGTATCGTCGGGTGGCGCGAAACCTGGGTTCGCGGCGGCGATGAAGCGTGGGACGCGCTGATCGAAGGCCAGCGGGGGCGGCTCGGCGATGATGTTCTCTCCAAGGAGCACTACCTCGAACTGGTCGGCAACTTCCTCAACCGCGCCAGGCACATTCAGAAATGGGCGATCAGCCATACCGACGACGGTTTTATTTCGGCCGCAGAAATCGCCGACGTCATCAGGCAGTTTCGCAAGGTCGAGATCACTTACAACAAGGATTTTTCGGATGTGGTCGGGGGAAGAAACACCTTCATCTTCATAGCCTGAACGATTGACCCGCTTATGAACGAAATGGCAGGGGAAAACGAGCAGTTGCGCCGCGAGCGCGATCTCCTGAGGAGGCGACTGGCTGAGGTGGAGGAGAACTTCATCCGGACCGTCAACGATTCTCAGCGCGAGATTCTGGCCATGAATGAAGCGCTGGCCGAGGCCAATGCTCAGCTTCAGGAACTCGACCGGATGAAGGACGCTTTCCTGTCGATGGTCACTCACGAGCTGAGGACTCCCCTGACCGTGATCAGCGGCGTCGCGGAGATGCTCGAGACCGGAATCTACGGCCAACTGACGGAAGCCCAGTCCGACGGCATAAGGCAGATCGCCAGTCAGGCCGCCAGGCTGAGACAACTGGTCAACGATCTGCTCGATCTCTCGAAGATCGAGGCCGGGATGCTCAAGCTGCGACGCGATTATCACGATCCGCGGACTCTGGTCGAGACGGTCATCGGTCAGTACATCAGCTATGCCGCCCAGTCCGGCGTCATACTCAGATCGACGGTTCCGGAAGGCCTCCCGGAAGTCTGGTGCGATCATCAGCGCATCGAACAGGTGCTGGTCAACCTGGTCTCGAACGCCGTCAAGTTCACTCCCAATGGCGGGCAGGTCACGTTTTCAGCCGAGGCCGCGGATCGCATGGTCAGGCTCTGCGTCTCAGATACAGGCAAGGGAATCCCTGAGGATGCGCTGCCGAGGATCTTCAATCGTTTTTTTCAGGTTCAGACCAGCACCGAGAGCGGAACGAAGGGGACGGGACTCGGACTGGCGATCGTCAGGCATATCGTTGAACTGCACGGAGGCGAAGTGACTGTCGAAAGCCGCGTCGGTCAGGGCAGCCGATTCTGCTTCACTCTTCCGACTTCAGGCGAATAACTTCGACCGTAATCTCGCGCGGGTCTCACCGTCAAGAGCGCATTTGAAGTATAATCTTACAGCTGCACCGTTATCCCCCTGGTCCGAGTGGTCGAATAGAGAGGTATCTGGAAGATGGAAATCAATATCCGCAACAGCGGAAACGTCACGATCATCGATTTAAGCGGAAATCTGATCATCGGCAAAAGCGAGGAGAGCCTGCGTGAAGCAGTCAATCTGCTGATCTCGGAGCAGAGGATATTTCTGTTGCTCAATCTCGCCGAAGTCGGAATGATCGACAGTTCGGGAATCGGCGCGGTGATCAAGTCATTCACCAGCACCAGGGCCGTCAACGGGAAGTTCAAGATCCTTAAACCGTCGCGGATGGCCCAGCAGTTGTTGACGATTACGGGCCTCTTCTCGGTGCTCGAATCGTATGACGACGAATACTCGGCGATTTCGTCATTTTAACAGACCCGGAATAACTTAACTGCGCCTGTCTCTATGCAACGGTCCGCACAACTGAAGATCATTTCACAGTTCGGCGTGACGCGGATGATGCCGCTCAGCAAGCCCGTCTTCTCGATCGGACGCAAGGCGGAAAACGATCTTCAGTTGCTCTCCGATTCAGTCTCACGCCTGCATGCCGAGATCGTCTATCAGGACGATTCGTATTACATCGTCGATGTCGGTAGCAAGCGCGGAACGTGGGTCAACGACCAGCGGGTTCAAAGGTGCGAGTTGCAGCATCTCGACCGGATCCGCATCGGCGGCGATGAAGACCAGCAGATCATCTTTCTGGACGACTCCGTCGAACATGCGTCGGCGATCTTCGACAGCAGCCCGAGCCTCAATCTCTCTGAGCAGATCAATACGCGCAGCCGCGAAGCGTCAGCCAACGAGGAGCTGCAGAAGCTCTCGCGTTTCATCGAGGTCAATCAGGCCTTCAAATTCTCGATGACGCCGGACGACGTTCTGTGCCTGATCGTCGATGCGGCGATCGAGATCACCGGCGCTGAGCGGGGATTCCTCATGCTCCGCAACACGAAGGGAGACCTCGAATTCAAGGTGGCGCGCGATCGCGGCAGGAACTGGCTGGTCGGCAATGAGTTTTCGATGAGCCGCTCGGTGGTCGAGGATACTTTCAAACAGAATCGCAGCGTCATCATTACCGATTCCGGCGACATGCCGCGTCAGAGCGTACGCCATCTGGAGTTGAGGTCGATCGCCTGCATTCCGCTCCGCCGTTTTCAGATGTCTGAGAACATGGACGCCACGACCGTTCTCAAGCGCGATGTCATCGGCGTGCTCTATGTCGATTCTCAGGTCGCCGCCGGGCCGCTCACCGAAACTTCCGTCAGACTCCTCGAATCGCTCGCCTTCGAGGCGACCAAATCTCTCGAAAACGTCCGCCTCCTTCACGAGGAGCAGGAAAAGAAGAGCCTCGAACAGGAGCTCAATACCGCACGCCAGGTGCAGATCTCGCTTTCGCCGACCGGATTCAAGAATCCCCGGGGTTTTCGCGTCTCCGCTCAGAGCATCCCCTCGCGTTACGTCGGCGGAGACTTCTACGATCTGATCCCGCTCCCCGACGATAATGCCGCCTTCGTCCTGGCCGATGTCTCAGGGAAGGGAATCGCCGCGGCGCTGCTCGCCGCCATGGCCCAGGGCGCGCTGCAGGTCCAGTTTCACGGCGGGCAGCCACTCTCCGTTGTCATCTCCAGCCTCAACAGGCTGCTCGTCCAGCGTTCGGCCTCGAACAAGTTCATCACAATGTTCTGCGCCACTCTCGACCCGGACGGCAACTTCACCTTCATCAATGCCGGGCATAATCCCCCGATCCTCGTCCGGACCGACGGCTCCATCGAAACCCTGACGACCCGCTCGGTCGTCCTCGGCGCCTTCGACTTCGCGGAGTACCATCAGCGCGAAACCCGTCTCTTTGAAGGCGATATCGTTGTCATGTACACCGACGGAGTGACCGAGGCCGTCAATCATGAAAATGAGATGTATGGCGAAGAGAGGCTGATGAGGCTGGTCAGCGAGAATGCCGGAATCTCAGCCGAAGGAATCAAGTCGATCATCCTCGAGGACCTTATCGGCTTCACCAGCGGCCTGCCCCAGGGAGACGATATTACTCTGGTTGTGCTCAAGAAATTGTAGGCGGTAGGCGGTAGGCGGTAGGCGGTAGGCGGTAGGCGGTAGGCGGTAGG
>CALBSU010000059.1 GCA_937967285.1 uncultured Acidobacteriota bacterium | reverse complement strand
CGTCGCGCGCTGCAGATGATGGACGGGGTTTATGAGCAGATCCGGCGTCATCCCGGATCGCTCGAACTGGCCGGCACGATCGCCGACATCCGGCGGCTCCACAAGACCGGCAAGATCGCCGCGCTGATGGGAATCGAAGGCGGCCATGCGATCGAGGACAGCCTGCCGGCGCTGAGGATGTTCTATCGGATGGGCATCCGGTACATGACGCTGACGCATACCAACACCAACAACTGGGCCGATTCGGCCGGGGGAATCTCGGTCAAGGGCGAAAACAGGCACAGCGGTCTGAGCGATTTCGGTAAGGATGTCGTTCGCGAGATGAACCGGCTGGGAATGATGGTCGACATCTCGCACGTCTCTGACGAGACCTTCAACGACTGCATCGAGGTCAGCCGGGCGCCGCTCATCGCATCGCACTCTTCGTGTCGAGCGCTGACCAATGTCCCGCGTAACATGAGCGATGAGATGCTCAAGGCGCTGGCGAAGAACGGCGGCGTGGTGATGATCAATTTCTACAACGGATTCATCAATACCGAGTATGCGCGGCCGGGGATGCCGGCTCCGACCAAGCCTGCCGAAAAAGCCACGCTCGATATGCTCATGCAGCACTTCGAGCATGCGATCAAGGTGGCGGGAATCGATCACGTCGGGATCGGTTCGGATTTCGACGGCGTCGACGGGATGCTGCCGCCGGGCATGGAGGATGTCACGAAGCTGCCGACAATCACCTATGAACTGCTCAAGCGAGGTTATTCCGAGAAGGATGTCAGGAAGGTCCTCGGCGAGAACCTGCTTCGCGTGATGGGTGAAGTCGAGCGGGTCTCCGCGCAGATGCAGGCGTCCGGCTCAGCGCCATCGACCCGGAAGATCGATGCGAAACAGGACTGACCTATGCTCAAAAAACGCATAAACATAATCTTACTGGCGATGATCATGACTACGACGCTGACGGCGGATTCACAACACCCTGTAGGCGACCGGCCGACTCCGACCGGGGGCAGGACGCGCGCGGCGGTGCGCGCTCTCAACGGGATGGTGGCGACGAGTCAGCCGCTGGCCTCGGCGACCGCGTTGCGGATACTTCAGCAGGGAGGCAATGCGATCGATGCGGCGGTGGCCGCTGCGGCCGTCCTCGGAGTGGTCGAGCCGATGATGGTCAGCGCCGGCGGCGATCTCTTCGCGATCGTCTGGCACGCCGGCCGGAAGGAGCTCAAGGCGCTCAACGCGAGCGGCCGATCTCCGCGCGCCATCAGCATCGACGAACTGAAGAAGAAGGGATTCACCGAGACCCCGCCCGACGGAATTCATGCGGTAACGGTGCCCGGCGCGGTCGACGGCTGGGCCCGGCTGCTCGAACGCTACGGGACCATGAAGCTCGATCAGGTGCTGCAGCCGGCCATCGAGTACGCCGAGAAGGGCTTCCCCGTCACGGACGTCATCGCGCACGACTGGCAGGTCGCGCTCGATCACCGCAAGAATGCCGATTTCGCGAAGACATTCCTGCCGACGGGAAGGCCTCCGCTGCCGGGAGAGATCGCAAGCAACAGGAACCTTGCCGCGACGCTGCGCAAGATCGCCGCGCAGGGGCCGGACGTTTTTTACCGCGGCGAGATCGCCGCCAGGATCGTCGAGTTCGCGCGCGCTCAGGGCGGCTTCCACACGCTCGAGGACTTCGCCGCGCACCGCTCCGACTGGATCGATCCGATCAGTACGACTTACAAGGGCCATACGCTCTACGAGCTTCCGCCGAACACGCAGGGGCTGGTCGCACTGCAGATGCTCAATATCCTCGAAGGCTACGACGTCAAATCGCTCGGTCATAACACGGCGGCCTATCTGCACCTGCTGGTGGAAGCGAAGAAGCAGGCCTTCATCGACCGCGGAAGGCACATCGCCGATCCGGCGTTTTACAAGGCGCCGCTCGACCGGTTGACCTCGAAGGAGTACGCCGCCGGACTGCGCGAAAAGATAGATCCGGAGAAAGTGCGGGCGAGCGGATCTTCAGGGCCGACCGGCGGAGAGGATACCGTCTATCTGACGGTCGTCGACAAGGACCGCAACGCGATCTCGCTGATTCAGAGCATCTTCAGCAACTTCGGATCGGGTCTGGTGGCGGGCGACACTGGCATTCTGCTGCACAATCGCGGCGCCGGATTCTCGTTCGATCCGTCGAGCCCGAACCGGATCGAGGGCGGCAAACGGCCGTTCCACACGCTCGTCCCGGCGATGGTCTTCCGCGACGGCAGGCCGTGGCTCTCGTTCGGGGTGATGGGCGGAGACATGCAGGCCCAGGGCCACGTTCAGGTGCTGCTCAATATGATCGAGTTCGGGATGGACGTGCAGCGGGCGGGAGAGGTTCCCCGGTTCCGTCACTTCGATCGCGGCCTGGCGCTCGAGTCGCAGATCGGAGCGGATGTCAGAAAAGCGCTCGAGGCTCGCGGGCATAAGCTGGTCGACTCGCCTGGAATGTTCGGCGGTTATCAGGCGATAATGATTGATCCCGTCACCGGGGCGCTGTTCGGCGGCTCCGATCCGCGCAAGGACGGCGCGGCCGCGGGCTGGTGAGAACGACGAGAGGGCCATTTGTACCGGTTCAAAAAACTCGAATTCAGTCGACTCGATCCGGTGGAGCAGGCTCGCCGCGCGCGGGACTTTCACGAACTGATGAGGCGGCGCCGGACGGTCCGGGACTTTTCGCCGGAGCCGGTCCCGCGTGAAATCATCGAGCCGGCAGTCAAAACGGCGGGGACCGCGCCATCCGGGGCGAATCAGCAGCCGTGGCGCTACGTCATCGTCGGAGATTCGGAGATAAAGCGAAAGATCCGGCTGGCCGCGGAGGAAGAAGAGCGCGAGAACTATTCCGGCAGGTTCCCGGACGACTGGCTGCAGGTGCTCGCTCCTCTGGGGACCGACTGGCGCAAGGAATTTCTTGAAATCGCTCCGTGGTTAATCGTCGTCTTCAAGATCGACTACGGGATCTCACCCGACGGCGGGAAGATCAAGCACTACTATGTCAATGAATCGGTCGGCATCGCCTCGGGGATGCTGCTGGCCGCGCTTCACAACGCCGGACTGGCGACTCTGACTCATACGCCGAATCCGATGGGATTTCTGACAGAGATCCTCGAGCGGCCGAAGAACGAGAAACCGTTTCTGCTGATTCCGACCGGCTACCCCGCCGACGGCGCGGAGGTGCCGGACATCAGCAGAAAACCCTTTGACGAGATTGCCGCAATCTTCGATTGATTCGCGGCAAAGAGATTATCAACCACCATCTTGACCAGGGAGATCTTCATGAAAAAGAAAGATGCGATCGGTAACGGCGGGGAGAACTCGCGCAGAAAATTCATCAAGGGATCGGCGGCGGCCGGAGCCGGACTGCTGATTCTCAATTCGAGGACGGCGTTCGGTTATTCGGCCAATTCGACGCTCGGGCTCGGAATCCTCGGGTGCGGCGGCCGCGGCAACTATGACGGCGGCGAATTCGTCAAGAACACCGACGTCCGCGTAACGGCGCTGATGGACCTGTTCGACGACCGTCTTGAATCGACCAGGGCGCGGTTCGACAAGATGGCCGAGGAGAAAGGCCACGCGAAGATCGAAAATTCGATGCTCTTCAAGGGCTGGCGCAGCTACGAAAAGCTGCTCGAATCGAAGAACGTCGATGTCGTTCTGATCACCTCTCCGCCTTACTTCCATCCGGAGCAGTTCGAGGCGGCGGTCGATGCCGGCAAGCACGTCTATCTCGAGAAACCCGTCGCGACTGATGTTGCGGGCTGCCTCCGCGTGATGAAGGCCGGCAAGAAGGCCGAAGGCAAGGTCAGCGTCCACGTCGGTTTCCAGAAGCGGTATGACGTCGGCTACAAGGCTATGGTCGAGAGGATCCACGCCGGCGAGATCGGCGATATCGCCCTCGGACAGAGCTACTATTTCACCAACGATCTGGGGCGCCAGAACAAGCCGGGCATGAGCGATCTCGAAGCGCGGATCCGCAACTGGGTCTTCGACAAGGCGCTCTCGGGCGACATCATCACCGAGCAGAACATCCACATCATCGACATCGTCAACTGGGCGATGAAATCGCATCCGGTCAAGGTCTCGGGAACGGGCGGCCGCATCGTCCGCAAGGATGTCGAGGGCGTGCCGAACGATTTCGTGACCTACGACCACTACATCCTGACCTACACCTATCCGGGCGACGTCCACGTCAGCTTCAACTCGAACCAGTTCCGCAACAAGGGCTATCGCGAGCAGGGCGAGCGCTTCTTCGGGACGCTCGGCGTGGCCGAGAGCCTGCAGAGCGGGCCGGCCAAGATCACGCTCAGCAAGGATCAGGGTGTCAAGACCTTTGACAGCCCTGTCGATCTGCACGCAGCGGTCGGCAACAAGATGAAGGCGCTGGTCGATGGCATTCGTTCCGGCAAGTTCGAGAATCAGACTGATATCGGCGCCGAGACGACGCTCTCGACGATCATGGGCCGGATGGCCGCCCACTCCGGAACCGAGATCACCTGGGACAAGATGCTCAAGTCGAACGACAAGTGGAGTCTCAAGCTCAATCTCGATTCGCTCAGCGGCGGCGCCGTCTCGATGAAGTAGCGACGTTGTCCACCAATGCCGCGTGAGATGGAGAAGAGGATCATCCACGAAGGACACGAAGATTCACAAAGAGATATACATAACGCATCTCTTTGTGCCGCTTCGTGTCCTTCGTGGATGATCCTCTTCTCCGTTTTCCGTATCTTGCTTGACGAAAAATGGTCAGGATTCCAGCTCGGCGATCTCCTCTTCGCCCAGCCTGAATTCCATCGCGCCGATGATTCCCTCGACCTGTTCGGGGCTCCGGACGCCGACGATCGCGCCGGTAACGGCAGGATCACGGAGCGTCCAGGCGATGGCCGCCTCGCCGGCGGTCCTGCCGTGGCGGGAGCCGATTCGCGAGAGCCTGTCGGCGAGATCCAGATTGCGGCTCAGCGCCGGTTCCTGAAAGTTCGGACTCCGCCGCCGCCAGTCGTCCTCGGGCAGCGAGGCGATGCGCTCGCGGGTCATCCTGCCGGTGAGCAGGCCTGAAGCCATCGGCGAATAGGCGATGACGCCGATTCCGCCGGCTGAAGCGTAGGGCAGGATCTCGTCCTCGATCTCGCGCCGGATGAGCGAATAGGGCGGCTGGAGCGAGGTGACGGGAGCGATCGCCTGCGCCCGTTTCATCTGATCGACGTTGAAATTCGAGACGCCGATCCAGCGCACCTTGCCTTCCTCGCGGAGTCTGGCCATCTCGGCCCAGCCCTCTTCGATCTCTTCGTCTGGTTCGGGCCAGTGGATCTGATAGAGGTCGATCGTGTCGACCTTCAGGCGGCGCAGGCTGGCCTCGCATTCGGCTCTGATCGATTCGGCGCGAAGTCGCTTGCCGATCTGCCGGTTTTCATCCCAGACGCGCCCGCATTTGGTGAAGACGTATGGGCGGTGAGATGTCCCGGCCAGAGCCCGTGCGACGATCTCCTCTGAATGTCCGAGCCCGTATACCGCCGCCGTGTCGATCCAGTTGATGCCCGCGTCCAGTCCGGCGTGAAGCGCCCTGATCGACTGATCGTCGTCCTGCGATCCCCAGGCGAACATCCAGCCTGATCCGCCGATCGCCCACGCGCCCAGTCCGACGGGCGTTATCTCGATGTCGCTGTTTCCTAGTTTGCAAAGTTGCATAGAATAGTTTCCAGTTTCCAGTTTCCAGTTTCCAGTTTCCAGTTTCCAGTTTCCAGTT
>CALBSU010000058.1 GCA_937967285.1 uncultured Acidobacteriota bacterium | reverse complement strand
GCTGCTTCTCGAGATCGAAGCGGTCGCCGTAGTTGGCGAACGGGCCTCCGTGAATTTCGAGCACCAGCGGATACTTTTTCGACGGATCGAAATCGGGCGGCTTGATGATCCAGCCCTGGATCCGCCGGTTGTCTCTCTTCGAGTTGTACCAGATCTCCTCGACCTCGCCGATCTTTCTGCCGGCGAAGAGATCATCGTTGACCGCAGTCAGCACCTTGAGCGACTTCGCCGGATCGCTCAGCAGCCCCGTAGCGATGTCTCCCGGATTGCGAGTGCTCTTGACGGTCACTGCGAAGGCGCCGTTTGGCGCGATCGAAAACGCTCCGCCGCCGCTGTACGCACTGAAACTGGATCCGACATTGCCGAGCAGCTTCCTGACATTCCCGTCGAGGCCGATGTGGTAGAGGCCGGTGTTGCCCTGATCGTCCGAGAGGAAATAGAGCCCTTTGCCGTCCGCCGCCCAGGTGATCGACGAAACATCGCGGTCCCAGTTTCCCGAGATCATGCGGCCGCCGCTTCCGTCGCGGTTCATGACGTGAAGCTGCGTCACCTGATAGCCCTGGAATTTATCCTCGAAGCCGAGGTAGGCGATCATCCTGCCGTCGGGCGAGACCTCGGGGGCGCCGTCAGGCCCCTTCCGGCTGGTCAGTTTTTTGATCGCCCCGTCGGCAACGGAATATTCGAAGACGTCGGTGTCGCGCGCCTCGATCTCGAAGTTGTCGTTCCGGTTGAAGGAGATGATCAGCGACCTGCTGTCCGGCGTCCAGACGGCCTGGCTGGCGTTGAATGGCGCGCCGCCATGCTGATAGTTCCCGCTCGAAATCTGACGCGGAGTGCCGCCCTCGCTCGGCACGACGAAGAGGTGCGTGTATCCGGGCTTCAGGTACCCCACGCCGTTGAATCTGTAGACAAGCCTGTCGATAACCTTCGCCGGATCGGCCCATTTGGCGCCCTGCGGCGGAGAAGGCATCCGCGCGATCGATCGGCCGGCTTCCGGAACCAGCATCGTGAAGGAGATCCATTTTCCATCCGGCGACCAGCTGATCCCGTTCGGCGCCTCGGTCAGACTGGTCAGTTTGGCCGTCTGTCCGGTGTCCATCCAGCGGCGATAGATCTGCGGCGATCCGTCGCGATTGGAGAGATAGATGATCTGCGTCCCGTCGGGCGACCAGCGCGGCGAGCTGTCGTTGTAATCTCCCGTCGTCAGCGGTCGATGCTGCGAGCCGTCGGCGTTGACGATCCACAGATTCGAATGACGACGGTCGGTCATGATGTCGCTGAACTGGCGGGTGTAGACGATCCGCTTTCCGTCGGGTGAGATCTGAGGATCGGTCGCCAGCTCAAGATTGAATACGTCCTGAACTGTCAGCCGGCTTCGGCCCGGCTGCGCCACTGCCGCAATGGCCAGCGACGCCAGAATGAGCATCGCCACGCATAGTTTGACTGTCGGTTTTTCCGGATTTCTCATGATTCATCTCCTCTGCAGCCGACCGGGATCCCCTGCGGACTCCGGGGCTAAACGGACCAGATCGAGGACAGCACCCGCCTGAAGTTTCCTCCGAGGACCAGCTCGATCTCCCGATCGGAGTATTTACGGCGAATCAGTCCTTCAGTCAGATCGAACATCCGCTTCGGATGATCGATCCCCTCGATGTCTATTTTTTCGCGAAAACCATAGCTGCCTTTGTAACCACTGCGGAGCCGCTTGTTGTCGGCTTCCGGCATATCGTCATATCCTTCGAGGTCGATGTCGCTGCCGACGCCGAGGTGCTCGGACCCGACAAGTTTCCGGACGTGATCGAAATGGTCAAGGCAGTGCTCGATCGTTGTCGGTTCATCGACCTTGACGAACATCCTGACTCCGGTGATGCCCATGACGCCGCCCTGCGCGGCCATTTTTCGTATCGCTTCGTCGGTCTTGCAGCGCGGATGCCCCGGAACCAGAGCGCGACAATTCGAATGCGTGATCAGAACCGGCCGTTTCGACGCCTCGAATGCGTCGAGCGTGGTCCGGTCCCCGCAGTGTGAGACGTCGACCGCCATCCCGACCTTGTTCATCCTCTCGATGATCGAAACGCCGAAATCGCTCACCCCCTCGTCACGCCGCTCGGTCGCGCCGTTGCCGATCAGATTGCGCGTATTGTATGTCAGTTGCGAGACGCGCTGTCCGAGGCCGTGAAACAAGTCGACATCGGCCGGCCGCCGAAAATGCTCGGCATTCTGTACGCCGATGATGACGCCGATCTTGCCGGAGGATTTGAGCCGGTCGAGATCCGCCTGACTGTCGACGCGCATCAGCCGATCGTCCTGCGTCGCGATCAGCCCGTTCCACGCGGCGACGAACTGCAGCGCAGTCTGGAAAGCCTCGGAACCGCCGAAACCGACCGCAATGTGAAAGGCATTGATGCCCGACTCTTTGAACCGCCTGAAATCGGCCTCGGTGAACGTGTCCGGTCTGGAGAGCCAGGTCGACGGCCCGAGGCTGAACGGGCTGAGCATATCGATGATCAGCGAACGACCGACGAGATCGATCGCCCTGGCGGAGTATTCTGCATTCGATCCGGCGAAGATCCGGTAACGCCCGCGATTGATCATCGGAGCTGAAAGCAGTCCGAGGCCCGTCCCTGCGACAGCCTGAATGAATCGACGTCGATGCATGTAATCATCTCCCCGCGGGAAAGTCAGAAGCGCGCCCGCCAATCAACCGGCCTGTGATGTACAAATAATTATATTGAAGGAACTGTCAGCGGGAATTTAACACATGAGTCAGCTTGATGTCTTGTTCCCGCGTGTGGCATCTTTGGATTTCATCTGAATTCATCCACATTTTCCGGGAGAACAGCATATGCAAACAGGACTGATAGGACTGGGGATTATGGGACTGCCGATGGCGCGGAACCTGATCAAGGCGGGGTTTCCTCTTACTGTCGCGACGCGCACGCCCGGCAAGGCTGACAGATTTGCCTCTGAGAACTCCTCGCTCGGCAGCGTGAAGGCCGTACAGACGGCAGCTGAAGTGGCCGCGGCCAGTGAGATCATCGTCACGATCGTCACGGATTCGCCGGATGTGATCGAGGTCGCGCGGGGCGAGAACGGGATCTTCTCGACGGCGCGTCCCGGGACGATCATCATCGACATGAGCACCATCTCTCCGCAGGTCACACGCGAGCTCGCAGCCGAAGCCGAATCGCGCGGCCTGCACTGGCTGGATGCGCCTGTCTCGGGCGGCGAGAAGGGCGCCATCGAAGGGACTCTGACGATCATGGTCGGCGGAGAGGAAGCAGCTCTCGAAAGGGCCCGGCCGGTCCTCGAGGCGATGGGCAAACGGATCACCCATTTCGGCCCGGCCGGCAACGGTCAGTCGGCCAAACTCTGCAACCAGATCCTGACCTCGGTCAATATGCTCGGCGTGTGTGAAGCGCTCTCCTTCGGCGCCAAGGCCGGGCTCGACCTGGCGACGCTCCACCAGGCGTTGACGGGCGGTGCGGCGAATTCGTGGGCGCTCGAGGTTCTCGGCAAAAAGATGATCGAACGGGACTTCAAACCGGCATTCATGGTCCGTCTGCAGCAGAAGGATCTCAGGCTTGTGCTCGACGCATCGTTCGGAAATCACACTCCGATTCCGGCCGCCGCGCTGGCGCACCAGATGTTCGCGGCCGTCGAAGCCGAGGGACGCGGCGACGACGGCACGCAGAGCCTCTTCCGGATTTACGAACGACTCTCCGGACTTGACGGCGACTGATTACAGCCTGCGCCATCTGGTCGGCCTGGTCTCGGTCGAGCGAATGATGATCCGCTTCGCTTCCAGATCGAGCTGAACCGTTTTAGCCCACCAGCCGGCTTTCGCTCCGCCCGGAAAGAGCGACTCCGGCAGATGGGCCTTGACCGCCTCGAACATCTCTTTTTGAGTCAGACCGGGCGCCTTCCGTGGCAGGACCTTGAGCAGCGCTTTTCTCATCGCTTCGTACTTTTCCCTGTCGACGCGGACCGTGTGCCCCGGGACATTGATGTTTTCGACCACCACTTTTTCATCGGCGCCTTTGTTTGTCGCTTTTTTCATGACCACACCTCAGGTTGCAACCAGGTTCAGACCGCGGCTCCGCGAGACCACCCGCGGAGCCGATTCAATAGATATCCAGGTCTCTGCCGAAGACGACTCTGCCGGAATAGCCCGCTCCGATCTCTTCGAGAAGCTGTTCGGGAGTGGCGCCCCAGAGCAGCTGATGGTAGAGCACAATCAACCCCGGCCGCGCCTTCGAGGCCAGCGCGGAAAGCTGCTTCGACGAGGTATGAAAGGCCGCGTGATACTTCTGCCATTCGGGCTCGCGGCGCGCGAATCCGGCGGTTGAATATACTTCATGAATCAGGATGTCGCAGCCGTTGCAGTTCTCGATCACCGACTCGCTGAAGGTGCAGTCGCCGGAGATGACGATGGTCTTGTCGGGCGTCTCGAACCTGTAGCCGTATGCGTGTTTCCAGGAACCATGGCTGACGGCGAAGGCTTTGACCGTGACATTGCCGTCACGATAGATGATGCCGGGTCTGACGTCGCGGGCGCGAACCTCGTAACCGCGCGGTTTGGCCGGCTCGAGACCGTTGATCCTGAGGTCGATATCTTCTGAATACGCCTTCAGAATATGATCGGTCATTCTCCGCGTCCCCGGCGGGCCAAAGACCTCGAGCGGAGCATCGCGATCCAGCACGGCCGGGGTGAGAATGAAATCCGGATATCCGGCCGTGTGATCGGAATGCAGGTGCGTGAGGAAGAGACGCCTCAGCTTCGACACCTGGAGCCCGGCGACGCCTTTCCGGGCGGCTGCGGCGGCGCGCCTGACGACTCCCGGTCCCGCATCGACGACATACGGCGTATCGTTGACGACGATCGCCACCGCCGGCCCGGAGGTATCGGGATCGGCGTTCGGAGTCCCCGTGCCGAGCAGCACTACCTGCGTCGGGCTCTTCTGCGCAACCGGAACTTCGCGCGCGACTTCCCCCGAAACAGCGACCTGCCATAGAATCATCGTGATCAGGAATATGTTCATAGCTGAGGATAGAGAATAGATGAAGATGAAGATTTTTTCACCGCTAATAACCGCAGTGTTCGTAATTCTGGCGCTTTCGGCCGCGGTCGAGGTATACGCCCAGTCGCCCGGCCTGAGGGCCGGGTTCGCGCGGCGCGACGTGACGCCCAAAGAGCCCGTCCCGATGTGGGGATACGGCGCGCGCCACGATGCATTGTCGCAGGGCACGCTCGATCCTCTCTCCGCCGATGCGATCGTCATTCAGGCCGAAGGAACGAAACTGGCGATCGTCGGGTTAGATCTCGGCCGCTCACCAGCCGAGGCATCTCTTCAGCGAATCCGCCAGAGAATCAAATCGGCCGGGATCGAACATTCCTTCATCGCCGGATCTCACACCCATCACGGCCCGGTGCTCGAACTGACCGACGAACCGGGAAAAGGCAAAGGACGTTTCGACGCCGCGTTGAGATATTACAGGCAGATGGAGGACGCAATCGTCGAGGCGATCCTCGAGGCCGATCGCAAGCTCGCGCCGGCACGCATGGCCGCGGGATCGATCCCGCTCCAGGGATTCAACCGCAACCGCCACACGAAGATCGAACCGAAACCGAGCGATCGGGATCTGGCAGTCCTGAGATTCGATGACGCCGGAGGAAAACCGATCGCGGTGCTGATCAACTTCGCCGCGCATCCGACGATGATTTCGGCCTCGACGCTCAGGTTCTCCGCCGATTACGTCG
>CALBSU010000057.1 GCA_937967285.1 uncultured Acidobacteriota bacterium | reverse complement strand
ATTTTAATGTTTCGCCGGTTTCACACGTGAAACGCCACTCCTTCTTAAGCATATTCTCCGTTCAAAGTCCGGCCGTTTCTAGCTGGGATACATTATATAAGGATAGAAGTTTTCAACGGCTCAAGATAATGTGGTTGAGTGCGGACCGGGGCTCGAGGTCTGCTTAAGCTGATGGCATGGTATTAAACCCTGCTTAATTTATCAGGTACTTTATCAAGTTTCATTTGTGAAACTGTTGATAAAAAAGGACTTTACAGCTTTTTCCATCCGTGCTAATTTGCGATCCACGTCAGTCAGAAGTGGTTTAAGCAAGCGGGCGGCGAAAACGGTTCAAAGTGGTGCAGCCCGACAGGCAATCAGACAGCAATACGAAAAACGGGAAAATCCGCAGAGGAAGAGATGGGGATCACTTTCGGTACATCCGGATGGAGAGCCATAATCGCCGAAGAGTTCACGATGGACAATGTCCGTCTGGTGACGCGGGCGATAGCATCTGTATTAACGGAGGAGACTGAGCTCAGGCGGATGGTGGTCGGGTACGACACGCGGTTTCTGAGCGAGCGGTTTGCGGCGGAATGCGCCGGCGAACTGGCGAGGTACGGGTTCGAGACCTTTCTGACGACTCGCGAGACGCCGACGCCGACGATCTCGCATGTCATCAGGACGAAGAAGGCGGCCGGCGGGATCAATTTCACCGCCAGTCACAATCCCCCGCAGTATAACGGAATGAAGCTCTCGACGGCGGACGGCGCGCCGGCGCTGCCCGAGGTGACGAGCAAAGTCGAGAAGCGGATCGGCGAGATCGCGTCGGGATCATACAGTTTTCATCCCTCGCAGAGCGCTTCGGATCCGGTCATGATCGATCCGATCGAGGACTACCTTGCGGATCTGGCGACGAAGATCGACTTCGACAGGATTTCGAAGGCGGGTCTGAAGCTGGCCTACGATCCGCTCTGGGGAACGGGGCGGGGATATCTCGACGCCGTTCTGCGCCGGCATGGCTGCGATGTGCAGACGGTTCACGACTATCGTGACGTGCTCTTCGGCGGTTACAGCCCGGAACCTTCCGAGCGGAATCTGGCCGAGATGAGCCGGCTGGTGGTCGATCAGGGGCTGGCGCTCGGAGTCTCGACCGACGGCGACGCCGACAGGTTCGGGTTCATCGACCGGGACGGCAGCTTCGTTTCGGCCAATCACGTTCTGGCGCTGGTGCTCGATTATCTGTGCGAGACGCGTGCGGGATGGTCCGGCGGAGTCGCCCGCAGCGTGGCGACGACGCATCTGCTCGACCGGATCGCGAAACGTTACGGCAGGGAGGTCCACGAAACCCCTGTCGGATTCAAGTTCATCGGCGAACTGATCAATCAGGACCGGATCATCCTCGGCGGCGAGGAGAGCGCCGGACTGACGATCAAGGGCCATTTCCCTGAGAAGGACGGAATTCTCGCCTGTCTGCTGGTGGTCGAGATGGTTGCGGCACGCGGGGCAAGCCTGGGCGAGATGATTGAAGAGATCTTTCGGCGTGACGGCGCTCTCTACAGCGAGCGCGTCGGCATCAAACTGACGCCGGAGGTGAAGGAGAAACTGCGTCAGCGACTGGCGTCCGATCCTCCCGAGACGATCGGCGGGCGCAGAGTGGTCGATGTCAATAGAATGGACGGGGTTAAATACATCTTCGATGACGGCTCATGGATGCTCCTGAGAATGTCGGGGACTGAGCCCGTCGTGCGGTGTTACGCGGAAACAAATACAAGGAAAGACCTGGAGGTGTTGCTTGAAAAGGGTAAACAGTTCGTACTCAGCTAGAAGCATGGCGATCGCTTCATATGCCCCTGATACCGCTGCGAAGGTGTTGTCCTGGGTGCCGTCGATACCCAACTACGTCTGGCTGGCCATGATTATTCTCGCCGTCTCGGCGCTCTCGGTCACAGCGGCCATGCGCGCCTCGACCAATGAAGTCGAAGCCGGCAGCTCGTATTCATACATTCAGACCCGTGTCGAAAACGCCCGGGCGGTTCAGTTGCAGCTCCGCGAGCAGACCAAACAGATCCGGACCGATCCGGTCGTGGCCTCGCAGGTCGCACAGGACAGGCTCCGCCTGACTCGCGTCAA
>CALBSU010000056.1 GCA_937967285.1 uncultured Acidobacteriota bacterium | reverse complement strand
ACCCAGGCGCCGGGGACCAGATGGCGCCACGATGCGGGAAGCCTGTGTTTCTGAATCACCCGCACCTTCCAGTAGCCGTACTGTTTGTATTGCCGGAAGAGCGATCGCAGGGAGGCTCGAGGCCGGTACCAGGAGAGGATCTTCGATGACTGGTAGATTTTTCCGCCGGAGCGGATGATCCGCAGGTTGAGTTCGTCGTCCTGGTTGCGGACCAGTTCCTCGTCGAAGAGGCCGATTTTGAGCAGCGTCTCCCTGCGCCAGCAGCCGTAGATGACGGAATCGACGGGGCCTTCGTAATCAACGTCGTGCGATCGGGCTCCGCCGACGGCGAAGGGGGAATGGAAAGCGAGGCTGATGGCCTGCTGGAGGTATCCGTCGGCTCGCGTGCGATGCGCGCCGCCGACATTGTCTGCGCCCGTCTCAGTCAGCGTTTCGACGCAGCGACGGATGTAATCTGGCGCGTATTCGGTGTGAGCGTCCATGCGAACGATGATCTCGCCGGCGGCTTGCTCGATCGCGCGATTGAGTCCCGGAGGGACGATCCCGGCCGGGTTGTCGATCAGCCTGACGGACGGGTTTCTTCGGCTGGTGAAAGTCGAGAGGATCTCGCGCGTGCCGTCATCGCTCATGCCGTCGGCGACTATGATCTCCAGCCGGTCGCCGGGATAATCGCCCGCCATGATCGATTCCAGGCAGGGGCCGATGAATGCCCGTTCGTTGCGGCAGGGGATGATGACGGAGACTTTCGGGAGATCGTTCATTTGATATTGCAGATGACGGGGCGGAACTTGCCGCCCGCGCTTCGCGGGATCGAATCGACGCGCTCGAAGACGACCTCGATCTCGCCCATCCTCGAGATCAGCCTGTCGCGCATGATCGACTCAGCCTGCGCGGTCAGTCCGGTTGACGGCACGTAGAGGATTCTGACCAGATCGAGCGATTCCTGGACGATCTGTGCCTCGATCAGGTCGAGTCCGTAGAAGACGGGGTTGACCCAGTAGACGCTGCGCCCGTCGCGTGTTCTGAGCATGTCGTTCGAGCGGCCCTCGATCGAGGCGATGACCGGCAGGCCGCGCCCGCATTGGCATCTCTTTTCGGTATCTTCGAGACGTGCGCGGTCTCCGACGGCATAGCGGATGAGCGGCATCCCTCGATTCAGCAGACTGGTGCAGATCAGTCGTCCGGAATTGCCGGGTTTCTGCGGAGCGTCCTCGTCATCAAGGAAGATCTCCGTCAGGCCGATTTCGGGCCAGAGATGGAGCGAGCCGGCCGGGCATTCGCTGGCGGCGGTGACTATTTCGGCCATCCCGTAGGTCTCGCGGGCCTCGCATCCCCATCCGCGCCGGATGGCGTCGCGCTGCCAGTCGTAGAGCGGTTCGGCGTTCGTGACGACGACGCGGAGTCCGCCGACCTGCCTGCCTGCCTCGATCGCCTGGCGTGCGAACTGCGCGGCGGATGATGAGTAGGCGATCAGATGCGTGATCCGGTATTTCTCGATGGCCTCGAGAAAGGCATCAAGATTGCGGGCGCTGACGTGATTGGCGGAGAGATAGAGCTGATTCATCGGCGCGTTCCAGACCCAGAACGGAGGCCGTGTGACGTGCGCCGGGACGACCGGCTGACCGCCGAGGATGGCCCACGGCTGATGGCGCGAGACTCCGTGCCAGTGGCGGATGCGAAGTTCATAGATCGCAAACCATCCGCGAACGGCCTCGCGCGTCCACCACTGGGTGACGGGCGTGCCGGTGGTGCCGGTGGTCTGTTCGCGATACATCTTTCGGGGATCGCAGTCGTCTGAGACGAAAGCCGGAGGATTCGATCGGACGGCCTGCTTGTCCAGCACCGGCCAGTTTTCGATCATCTCGATCGAGCTCCTGTCGCCGCGCCGGCGTCTCTCGTTCCAGTGGTCGCGATACCACGGGACGCGCGTGGCAGCGTGATGAAGGATGCGGGCCAGTTCCTCCTCGCGCCGTCGATGCCAGGCATCAACCGGCCAGCTTTCGCGTTCCCGCGCCTCCTCGATCAGGCGCTCGCTTTCGGGCCCGAATCGCCAGGCCAGCAGTTGACGCCCGCGCAGACCCGCCGCGAACGATCTGGCCGATGCGGGAAGGCGGCTGTAGATTCTCATCGCCAGATCGTTCATCCGCCGATCTCCCGCGTCATCGCGCCGTTCCAGCCCTCGCCGGCAGGCAACCGCCGCCAGCCGAGGCCTTCATAAAATCGGATGGCTACAGTATTGGAGGGATCGACCGTCAGGTGCATGCGTTTGAAACCTCGACTGATTGCATCGGATTCCGCCGCGAGCATCAGCGCGCGTCCGATGCCTGCGCCACGGACAGCCGGATCGACCGCGATCGAGAGGATAGCGTAGGAGTCCGGCTGCCTGGGCCCCTTTTCGGCAGGCGGCGCGGTCGATCTGCGGCGCAGGACGCGCAGTCCCGAGTGCAGGCGATCGCGAAAGAGCGGGTTGGCGATCAGCCAGGGATGCGTCAGCACGCGCAGAGCGAGGTAGTTTCGATGCGCCTGCAGAAATCCGCCGAGCGCGCCGCGGAAGACGCCGCCGAAGCAGAAACCGCTCAGCCGGCCGTCGACCGTCGCCTTGAGCGCCGTGCAGTCGTGCGGTCCGTCGATCTGCCAGAGGTAGTACCGCCGGACGGCCTCATCGCCGAGCGCTGTCAGCGCACTGCCCGG
>CALBSU010000055.1 GCA_937967285.1 uncultured Acidobacteriota bacterium | reverse complement strand
ATACAGGTGCGCGAGGCTGCGCCGGTATGCGTCGTAGAATCGTTCGAGCTGTTCCTGCGCGCTGGTGTTGCCGACCATCTGGTGGCTGGGCAGCAGAACAGGTTTGATGCCCTGCTCGAGCAGCAGTTCGGCCGTGCGGCAGCGCAGCATATTGACGATCATCCCGCCGGTGACGGTCGATGTCGGCCCAGTTCTCCAGTCCAGCCCGTCGAGTTCGACAACGCAGTCGCCCGGCGGGCAGCCGTTGTCGATGACGACGTCGGCCACGTCGATCAGTTTATTTCCTGACGAGTGAGCGGGTACGGACGCCTCGCAATGTTCCCGCGAACAGATGCCGATGACCGGCAGGCCGCGGTTTTTCGCTCCCATGGCCATCTCGACGATGACGGGCCGGATTCCGCTGGTCGAGATGACGATGAATGCATCGTGCGGGCCGAAGCGGAAGCCCTTGAGAATCTCCTCCGCATAGCCTTCGTATTTCTCGAGGTGCAGCGGAGCGCGCAGGCCGTTGGTCCCGACGATGTTGGCGTGGTTCGAGAGCGCCAGTTCGACCATGGCCACGAAGCCGACGAAGCAGCCCTGGCGCGGTGTCATCTCCTCGCACATCATCCGCGAATGTCCGTTGCCGAAGAGGAAGACCAGCCCGCCCCTGGCGATGCTCCCGGCGCAGATGCCGGCGGCCTGTTCGATGTTGCCGGTCTGTGTTTCGCGGATCCGGTTGAGGATATCAAGCGTTTTATCGAAGTATGTTAACGATGCGTTCATATTTAAATTGATATGGATCTGATTTCACCGGGGACGATCGGGCGTCCCTGGTCTGCCGATGCGACCGCGGCGAAGCAGAGTGCAAGACTGTTCAGGTTGTCGCGCGCATTGTTGAGAGGCCGGCGGCCCTCTTCGATCGCGCGCAGCAGTTCGCCCATCGCGCCCTGAAAACCGTTGACGAACCATGTGCCCTCGAGACGCGGCTCAGCAATGCCTTCGGATGTATGGATCGTCACCGACTGATCGGACAGACTCGGACCGCTGCTGACGATCGATCCCGCCGAACCCGAGACGAATGTCCGGTCGTCCTGACCATGCTCGACATTCGCGTTGAGGATGATCGATGCCTGTCCGCCGTCGAAATCGATCAGCGCCTGAGCGAGCATCGGCGGCGCGGCTCTCTGCGAAGCGGATCTGCCGGCAGTCGCGTAAATCCTTTTCGCTTTTCGGCCGGAGAAGAAATGTGCCGCCAGGTCGAACCAGTGAATCGCGAAGTCGTAGAGGATCAGGTGGCGCATCTGCTCGAACGCTGTGCCGATGATCCAGTTATGATCCCAGTGAAGCCAGAAATCGACGGCCTGGACTTCGCCGATCAGTCCTCCGGCGATCGCCTGATGGATGTAGCTGAAATGAGGCGCCCAGCGACCGTTCTGATTGACCGCCAGCAATCGTTCCCTCTGTTCGGCCAGGTCGGCCAGTCTTTCGCCGGTATCGAGATCCGTGACGAAGGGTTTCTGGCTCAGGACATGCTTTCCGGCTACGAGCGCCGCTTCGATCAGTTCGACGCGGTCACCGGGATGAGTGGTGATGTCGACGACCTCAATCCGATCGTCGGCCAGAATGTCCCGGTAGTCCGCGGAAATCCTCGCTTCGGGGTAGAGCCGTTCGCGCAGGGAGGCAGCCTTCGCCGGAGTTCGATCGCAGAGCGCCGTCACTCGGAATCCGGCCTGTTGATATGCCGCGAGCTGCTGTCCGGCGATGCCTCCACAGCCGATGATCCCGATTTCAGGATCGTATGCTGACGGTCTCGGCGGGAGATAATCGAGTTCCGGCGCATCGATACGGCCCTTCGTCTCGACCCTGCTCAATCCGTAATCGTCCTGTTTCTCGTCTTCCATTGATCTATTGCACGAGCGGCACGGCCCGTTTTTCGGCGGCGCTGATGACCGCGGTGTCGACGATCTGCTGTCCGGTCCGGCTCATCTCCGGCGTCAACGGGCCGATGAACGGCTCGCCGGTTCGCAGGCAATGGACGACATGCTCAACGGTATTGCGATGCGGTGCCGGGATCAAGTCAACCGGCACTTCGTATCCGGCGGGCTTCTCTCTGGTCTGAATCCTGATCGCAGGTTCGCCGTCGAAGCTGCTTACGGTTCCCGCCGTGCCGACGATGACGAATCCGCATTTCGGCTGCGGCTGGTGAGTCCACGGATCGGTGAAGGTGCCCCAGCGCGTCTCGAACTTCGAAAGCCCGCAGTCGTAGCGCGCGATGACGACGGCATGTTCGTCGACCTCGAGGCCGGCCGGCTGGTCGGTCACCGCCGTGACCTCGATCGGCGATTTGCCGTCGAGCAGCCATGTCCCGAGCGTCACGCCGTAACCGAGATAGTCCAGCAGAGATCCGCCGCCACGATCTTTTTTATAGAACCAGCTCGAAGGTTTGCGGCGCTGAACCTCTTCCTCGCTGATCTCGATCTTGTCCGCGACGTGGTAGAGCGGACCGCGGTTGCCGCCGTAATAATGAACCTCGATCGGATCTCCGATCAGTCCCTCGTCGATCACGCGTTTCGCCGTTCGGTGAGCCGGATACCAGACGAGCGGCCAGTTGACGGCGAGCCTCCTGCCCGATGCCTTCATCGCGTCGATCATCCGGTCGGCATCCGAGAGCGACGCCGCCATCGGTTTCTCCATCAGGATGTGAACGCCCAGCGGAGCGACCTTCTCGACCCATTCCGCGTGACCGGCCGTAGCGGGGCAGAGGATGACCAGATCCGGCCTCGTCTGCTCGATACATGCGCGATGGTCGGTGAAGATTCGCGCCTCGGGGATCGAGAAATTCCGTGCGGCCTCCGTCATCCTCTCCGGATCCTCGTCGCAGATGCCGCAGATCTCAACATCGGGATGATCGAAGACCATCCTCAGCAGATCGCCCATGTGAAAATGATCGAAATTGATGCCCGCGATTTTCATAACTGACCAACTTTCCTGTACGATTCACCGATCATGACTGAATCGCTCGCCATCACTGTGAAGTATCACCGCCTCGAGGAGCTGACCGTCGATTTTCAGTCCGGCGGATGGGAGAAATCCGTTGTGCATACGCTCGACCGGCTCTGGAACGGAGAGCCGGCGCCGGCCGAGCTGAAGACGACGGCTCGCGCGCTCTGGAACGAGGAGTCGCTCATCTTCGGCTTCGAATGCGGCTATGTCGAACTTGACGTCGATTCCGAATTCGACGTTTCAGTCGAGAGGCACGCGCTCTGGGATCGCGATGTCTGCGAGGCCTTCGTCCGTTCTCCGATCGAGCCTCACGAAAAACACTACCGCGAATTCGAGGTCGCGCCGACCGGTCAATGGTGCGATCTGATCGTCGATCGTGCGGCGATGAAGGCCGACTGGCAATGGCGGAGCGGAATGCGGACCTGCGCGAGAATCGATCCGGATACCTGGCGCGTCGCCATGTCCATCCCGTTCACCGCTTTCGGTTGCACGCCCTCACCCGGCGACATCTGGTTCGGCAACCTCTTCAGAATCGGCCGCATCGACGGTGAGAGAAATTATCTCGCCTACTCGCCCACGCTGACCGAAATCCCGAATTATCA
>CALBSU010000054.1 GCA_937967285.1 uncultured Acidobacteriota bacterium | reverse complement strand
TGTTCATAAGAGCCGAGGTCGGAGAGGGATTGGCGGGTGCGGTTGAAATCGGTGAATATCGTTGACCTTGCTTTCCACGGATGCCAGCGGTCGCGCTTGCGTCCTTCCCGGTCCGGGGTTCGCGGTCCGGAACGTGCGCCTGTCTCCGGGCGCGGCGCACGCTCGAGCCAGCGGGCGTATCCTGCGCAATTTATCGGCAAGTACCCGGAAATGTTGACATAGTTTGAATGAAACCGTCTCCTTGCCGGGATGGCGGATACTACCGGGATGGACGTAGGGCCCAGTGTGTGCCCGCCTCGAGATGAGGGTATCTGGCTGCCTCAGGCGCGATTCTACAAATAATTCTCCGGCATATCGAGTACCACGACCTGGTCGATCAGTTGATCGATTTCCCGGTTACGGATCCCTTCCTTCAGCGCATCGAGGACCCCGGTCTCGAACACAAGCTCTTCAGGCAGGTAGGATTCACATTCACGGTTTTCGTCCAGGAAGAATTTACTCGGGAAGGTTCGGACGAGCCGGATGCGGTTATCTTCCAGCACCTCGAGCTTATACAGCGGGTTCAGGCGAAGATTGGGCCTGGCGTGACAATGCTCTTCGAGGGCGCCGTAACATCGGAAGATGTCCGTATTCCTCGAAGCGACCACCGACACGAACGGCTCGTTCGACAGCAGATTCTTGGGGATCTGTTGGGACAGATCGGGGCCTCGCTTGGCGAGATAGCGTTCCAGGATATGGGCGTCAGAGAGAATCCGGTGCGGCAGATTGCCCATCAGATCCCGGTATCCCTTGATCGGGAGCGCGATATTCCTGGTGGCGGCCTTGACCCGGCTGTGTCGAAGAGAGGTCAGGATGATCGGGCCGTCGTCATGTGTCACGCGCTCGAGATCGCGAATGCAGTTCAGCTTGTTGGCGATGAAATGGAAGCTGTTGGTGCAGGTGGTCGCCGAAAAGGCATCATCCGCGAATGGCAGCGCGATGTTGGCGTCGCAGCAGACGTAGAACGCATCAGGCGCGATCTTGAGGCTGGCGGCGTACATTGAATAAAAACAGTTGTCCACGCCGACGACGGGTCGGTCAGTAATCTGCTGGATACCCCGGGTCAAGTGGCCGAAACCGCATCCCAGATCGAGTACCGGTCTGTCGGAGCCGGGGATGATGGTGGCGAGTGACAATGAAATCAGATGGCGCGGCTGCCCGAAGCGGTAGACGAAGTAGTCGAGCGTGTCTTTTCTCTGCTTGCTGACATAAAGTTCGATAAGCTGCGCGGCGGAGATTTCCCGGGGATCCAGGCGCAGCAGGTGATCCGCCGTTTCGTCCCATTTCCGCGCCTTGTTCCTGAGGTTCAATCTGTGGAGCAGACGCGATCCTGGCGGGCGCCGGCGCGTGGCGGCGCTCCGGGTACGGATGAGGGAATCGATCGGCGGTCGGGACAGGGTTAACAATGCATCACGGAAGTCTCCGGCCCTGACCAGCTCCACGACCTTATCGACGCTCTCGCCGAGGGAGCCGACCACGCCCTTCCTGATGACGGGGATCCCGCCCACGACCGGATACTGGCCGCAATGACATGCCAGCACGCCGTAATCGCGTCTCGCCTCTTTTTCCATGGAAACCGTGGACAGGGGGCCCCGGCAAAAAGGACAACGGAGCAGTTCGTAGAGGGAATTCAAATCTCGATGCCGGCTAAAGTCGGCCGTGGCATCGAGAATGACTGCATTTCCGGGCGGCGGGTATGCAGCAGGGGGATCTATGGAAAGCTTATTGATATCAATCACTTTAACTTTCGCTCATTTAGTGCTTCCCCCTCTTCCTGTTCGTACTCTAGATGATTTAACTAATGGAATCAATTAAACATTATTAAGAATGATGGAAATGGCGGTGCTGGAGGGGATAAGGAAAAGTTGGAATACACCCCGACCAGTAAAATAGCGACTTTGGGCAGAGGGGCGATTAGGGTTTTTCATCTCTCAAAGTCTCAACGGTCGCCGGCCGGTTCAGGGGTACGCTCGTCCTCGATAAGCAGGCGTGACGAATCTCCGCCTCGACTCTCATCGATCAGTATGAGGCGTTTTTCGAGTCTGTCGTCATTGTTTCCCCCGGGCAGCAGGATCGAGACATCGACGACCAGTCCCTCTTCGGTTTCGGAATATCCCACAATGTTGAACCGCGCCTGGCCAAAGGTCTCTGCCAGGTAGCCGGGGTATGTCGGATTGTCCAGCAGACGTATCCTCCTTTCGAGCAGGCCCGGCCCCATGAGTGACTTTAATGTCCGGGTGTCGCCCTGGGACAGCGCATCAAAGTACCGTGCTAGTACGGCTCGCACCTCGGGCGGAACGTAATTGACCTCCGCCGTTACCAGCCCGGTCGAAAGCAGAAATATCAATACGGTCAGAATCAGTTTGACGGGTTTCATGAACAATGTCCCTTCATCGTTAATTGGGAACGACGATCACGGAATAGGCCGAATCGGCGCCACTGGCGCCAGTGGCCAGATTCCCGCCCAGGCTGACGGAGCCGGCTCCATAGGTCTTGCTATAGAGGTTCAGTGTCGGAGAGAGCGGGTCCGTGGTTCCGATGCTCAATCCCGTGCTGCTGAAAGAACTCATCCATGTCGGCAATGTACTGGCCCCGGCATCATAAGCGATATAAACGGTAACCGGGCGATCGACGTTGAAGTTGATATAGCTGGAGGAGCTGTTATTGACGCTGCCGTTTGCCGTCATGATCCAGCGGCCGTTGATTAGCGCGGGCGGAATGGCGGTGAGCTTGTATCCGGTATCGATGTAATACACATCGCCTGTCTCCAGCAGATTCTGCTTGAGGAAGGGGGATGCCGTGGATGGGGTCAGGCTGTCCAGAACGAAGGGCAGCGCCACGGGAGCGCCGGGATTGAGCGCATTGTGCCAGAGAGCGGCTATCGCGACATGCCCGAGCGCATTGGGATGCAGGATGTCTGACATCAGGCTGAAACGGTTTTGTCCGCCGCCCAGGAAGTAGGAATACAGGTTTGGCCCGAGTTGCCTGTTGGTCAACTCGTTGGTGATGATGTTGTTATAGGCCTGTACGAACGTCGTGTTGACGGCGGCGGTCGCGGGATTTGCGAATGGCGTAGTCAATCCGAAGACAGGCGGCACGTAAGCCGTGTATACGGTGATGCCGGCGCCGGTCAGCGTATTAATCAGCGACTGCATGTTGCCCTTGTATGTTCCGTTACAGGCCGCGCCCGAGCATCCGCTGCCGCTGGGTATGCTGTGCAGGGAATCGTTGGTGCCCAGGAGCACCAATGCCTGGTTGCTGCCGGGGTGGCGCTCCAGGATCGAGCCGATGCGCGAGAATGCCGCATCTACCGATTCGTCGCCTCCGATCCCTTCGTTATAGACGAGGACGGGGATTCCAAGTGAGGATTCCAGCGCGGCGCTCAGGTTTGCCTCGTAACCCTGAAAACCCAGGATCCGGTTCGTCTGTCCGTCACTGAGGTAATTGTCGCCCTCGCCGTTGGTGATGCTGTCGCCTACGCCGATGGCGTATTTGCCGTGGGTGCCCACATAGGTGTTGGTGTCGCGGGCGAGTTCCACGTTCGAGGCATTGCGCAATATCGCCTCGACGATGTGGTCGCCACTCACCACGGAATTGAATACGGCACTGTACGGATAGGTCGAATCGAACAGGGAGGTCGAGCCATCGAGAAGGAACTCCACGCCGCCGCCCGCGGGGACATTGGCGGCGATGGCGGATACGGCCAGGTTGTCGCCTGTTTGTACCGTGGCGGCCACGGGTCTGGAGAGGGTGATCGAGGGCGTGGTGGGCAGTGTATCGATCAGTACGTCATCAAAGGAGGCCATATCCTGTGTATACAGCGCGACGGTGCCGCTGCCGAGGCTTGAGTCATCGACGGCGAAAAGGGCTTGACCGTTGAGCCGCACCTGAATCTTGCTGCCGTCCAGGTCGACCGTGAAATGCAACAGTTCGCCCGGGCTGTAGCCGCGCGCGTTCACGGCCAGCGTCGTGAAGTTGCCGCCAACCCGTTTCTCCAGTCGGGTGTAGCCGAATCGGGAGTTCAGTGACAACCGATAGTAATTGTTGCTGTCCACGTATCGGAACATGACGCCGATATCGTCCGCCAGGCCCGTGCCGAGGTAGACGGCGTTGGCGCTGAAGCGATAGTCAGTCAGCGCTGCGCCGGCGGTGTAATAGGCGTAGGTGCCGCGATGGTAGCTTTGGACCAGTTTATTGGGGCCGTTCTCGACGCGGATGAGTTCCTGCAGGGCGCCGCCGACGACGGACCATGAGGATGCCTTGCCGCTGTCGTCCACGACCGCCCAGTTGCCCATGCCGCCACTGAAATCGTCGGCGAAGGGCAGGCCTGATGGGCCTCCCGTGCCGCCTCCGGTCAGGCTGGCGGCCTTGAGGGAGACGCTGCCGTTGCCGTAGTCGGCGATCATGTTGCAGCGGACGGTCAGGGTCTGTCCGGCGGAGGCGGCGCTGTAGGTCAGGGTGAGCAGCCTGGGATAGGCGAAGCCGGGGTCGGTGGCGTTGGCGGTATCAATGGTGACCTGGGGGGCGCTGCCGTCGCTGAGGGTGGCCACGACGCGGCCCTGGGACTTGTAGCTGCCGAGATAGACGCGCAGGGTGCGGGTCGTGGTGTCCGCCGGGACGGTGAACTGATAGCCGTTATTGAGGCCGCGGAAATAGAGTCCGGTGACGGCGCCGGCGGCGCTGGCCGTGGGGGTGCCGTCACTCCAGTTATGGGCGGGCCAGATGGCGGGGTTGCCGACGAATTGCGAGAGCCCGGTGCCGATCGGGGTGACGTTGCTGATCTGCGGGGTGACCGCCGCCTTGTGATCGAAGCTCGTGGGACTGCTCAGGCCCCAGTAGGCCCAGTCCGCCGTCCCCTCGGCAGTCAGATCGATGCTGGTGGGAGAGAGTGTCATCGATCCCGAGAGACTGGGGGTGCTGCCACCGCCCTGCGGCACTACGGCGACGCTCAGGGTTCTCTGGCTGAAGGCGCCGAGGCCGTCGGTGGCGGTGACGGTGATGGAATAGGGGCTGCCCGCGGCGTCGCCGGGGGCCGGTGTCCAGTTCAGCGTCCCGGTCCCGTTGGCATTGTCGGTCAGGATGGCGGGGTTGCCGGGCAGGGTGTTGGTCTGGCTCAGCACCAGCGGGGCCGGCCCGTCGGTGTCCGTGGCCGAAACCGGCAGTATGAGCGACTGGCCCTCGGTAATGATCTGGTCTGCGATCGGGTTCAGCGTCGGTGGCTGATTGATCGGCACTACGGTGACGCTCAGGGTCTTCTGGCTGAAGGCGCCGAGGCCGTCGGTGGCGGTGACGGTGATGGAGTAGGGGCTGCCCGCGGTATCGCCGGGGGCCGGTGTCCAGTCCAGCGTCCCGGTCCCGTTGGCATTGTCGGTCAGGATGGCGGGGTTGCCGGGCAGGGTGTTGGTCTGGCTCAGCATCAGCGGGGCCGGCCCGTCGGTGTCCGTGGCCGTGACCGGCAGACTCAGCGTCTGGCCTACGGTGACGGTCTGGTTCGACAGGGGTGCGAGCACCGGGGGCTGGTTGCCCGTCATCTGCTGCAGGCTGGCGGCCTTGAGGGAGACGCTGCCGTTGCCGTAGTCGGCGATCATGTTG
>CALBSU010000053.1 GCA_937967285.1 uncultured Acidobacteriota bacterium | reverse complement strand
TGCAACGGATCGAGATCGATGCCGCCGGCATCCGGATGCGCCGCGGCCAGCTCGATGAATTGAAAAAAGAGCAGGCCCGTATGCAGTCTGAATTGAAACGGGCCGGTTCCGAACTCGAGCGTCTGCTGCCGCTCGCAAATCTGGCCGGCGGCGTCCCTGAACTGGAATCGCAATGGCGCGCGCATTCGGACAGTCTGGCCCGTCTGCGGGCCGAAGTCGCCCGCGATGAAGAGATGATCGCGGCGCTCGAATCCGGCGGCATCTGCCCTCTGCTGACCGAAAAGTGTCTCAATCTCAAACCGGGCGAATCGATCGACGCCCGTTTCAGATCCGGACTGGATGCCAGAAGGGATGAGATCGGGAAACTCGAACAGTCCCTGAACGGCATTTCGGGGGAACTCGATCGCTCGCGCGCGGCCGCGGCCGAGGTCTCGAAACTGCAACACATTCAGGCCGGGCTGGAGAGAACCGACGCGGCGATCGAAGAGAACCGCCGCCGGATCGATGAGGTTGAAAAAGAACTTTCAGGAATGACGGAAGTCGCTCCCGGAGAGGTCGATAATCTGCGGGCCGAACGCGGCGTGATCGAAACCCGGTTGCGCGAAGCCCGTGAGGCTCAGCGGGTGCTGCATCAGGCCGAGGGCCTGCGCGGCGAGATGGAACTGGTTCAGAAGGAAGGCGAGTCGAAACGCGCCGAACGCGACGAATGCGATGCCAGGATCAAAGCGCTCGGCGATCTGGATGCACGAATCGCAGAGGTTGAGTCGGAACTCGCCGCCCTCGACGATCCGCGCAGCCGCGCCCGGGCCTGCGAGGCCTCGATCGCCCGCGAGGAACAGTGGCGATCGGAGGCAGCTCAGGCCGAAGCCGAGCGCGACCGCCTCCAGGCAGACCTCTCGAAACTTCGCGAGGAACTCGAATCCTTCCACTCGCTCGACGCGGATCTGATCATCGCCATGCGCTCGCGCGAGGAGAACGATCGCCGCTATCACGCATTCATCTCGAACGAAAAGATCGCCGGCGCTCTCGCATCGCGCGAAACCGAGGTCGCTCAGCTCGGCAGGGAAGTGGAAGAGACCGAAGCCGCTCTGGATGAATCGAATTCGCGGCTAGGTGAACTCGAAAAATCATATGACGCCGAAGCTCACCGTCGCGCAATGACTGAATACGAGCAGTGGCGCGAACGATCCACGCATCTGACAGCGCGCATTGAAAACGACGACCGCCAGCTCGAAGCGCTCAAAAAGAGCCTCGCTTATCTCGAAGAAGTGCGCTCGCGCTGGAAAGGCCTGCAGGCCGATATCGAAAAGGTGAGGAAGCTCCGTGAGATGACGGAATTCATTCGAGACATCCTGCAGAAGGCCGCGCCCTACATCACAGAATCTTACCTTTTCTCGATCTCTCACGAGGCCAATCAGCTCTACCGCGAGATCACCGGCCGTCACGATGTGACTCTGCAATGGACCAGGGATTACGAGATCACGCTCGAAGAGGAGGGGCGCGAACGTCCGTTCGCCAATCTATCAGGGGGCGAGCAGATGGCGGCGGCGCTCTCTGTCCGCCTCGCGCTGCTGAAAGAATTGTCCGACGTCAACCTCGCCTTCTTCGACGAACCGACGACCAATATGGACGAAGAGCGGCGAAGAAACCTGGCCCAGCAGATCGGCCGGATCAAGGATTTCGAGCAGCTCTTCGTCATCAGCCACGACGACAGCTTCGAGGGGTATACCGATCAGATCATCCTTCTCGATCAGCCGGTCGAGACTTAAGCCAGACACAGCGGTTCAAGACGACCCCGGCCATCCGCATCCGGAATGTTCAGTCCAGGAGGGAGGCCGGGACCATCCTGCTCTCTGCTATCTTCTGAAAGGTTTGCCCGTTCCGGGGTCGAACCTCATCTTTCCCTTGTATGCCTTTCGGGCGAAAGGCAAGGCATCGCAGATTCCGGCATCCGGCGGTTCCGGAGGAACCTGTCCGATGTACTGCGGAACAATGCGTGGCGGCAGATACTGCTCCAGATCATACGCGAATGAGATAAGTTTCGATTCCTGCAGGAAACCGGCATACATCCAGATTCCCGACGGCCTGCCGAGCGAGCTGAGGCCCAGCGGCAGCGACATGCTTGGATATCCGGCGGCTGCCGCAACAACTGACGCGAAACTGTAGCTCGGCGCAACGATCGCATCCAGATTATCATCCGACATCGCCTTGTCTATTCCGAGAGCGCCCGCGAACTGGTAGGCCAGTGTCCGCGCCGTCACATAAGCCGGATCGGACAGATCGCCGCTCGTTGCCTCGGATATTTCGAAGAGTTCCTGTCCGAAATACTTCATTTCATCCCTGCAGTTGGCGATATTGAATGCGATGAGGTCGGAAAGTGAACGCATCGAAGTATGCGACAGTCCGGCCAGATATTGTTTGATCGTGGCCTTGAATTCTGTGTGCAATACCTCGATCACATAATCGAACCAGCCGAAGATGTCGCCGGTATCGGTTTCGACTATGGTCGCTCCCAGATTCTGCATCGCGGTCAGGCCCTGGTTGACGACTTCGATGATATCGGCCTCTCCGCCGTAATCGAATGTGAAGTAGCGTTTATCGACGCCGATCCGCTTGCCGGCCAGAGCGCCGGGCTGAAGGAAAGGCGTGTAACTGGAAGGGATGTTCTGGCCGGCGACGGCGCCGAACGGGGACTGCATCGCACCGAGCATTATCGCGGCATCCGTGACTGTCCGGCACATCGGCCCGGCGGTGTCCTGGGTTGCGGTGATCGGAATGATGCCGCTTTGCGAGACGAGCCCGACAGTCGGCTTGATCCCGACGATCAGATTGTTACCGGAGGGACAGAGTATCGAGCCGCTGGTTTCAGTGCCGACCGCGGCCGCGCAGAGGTTCGCAGCCGGCGCGACGGCCGATCCGGAACTTGACCCGCAGGGATCGAAATCCAGCAGGTACGGATTGCGAGTGAACCCTCCTCGAGCTGTCCAGCCGTTGAAAGGCGCGAATCCGCGGAAATTCGCCCATTCCGATAAGTTGGCTTTGCCGAGAATCACCGCGCCGGCCGCCCGGAGCCTGCTCACTACCGTGGCATCCGCCGGAACGCGGCTGTTGACCAGCGCCAGCGATCCCGCCGTCGTCTGCATGTTGTCGTCAGTCGCGATGTTGTCCTTGACCAGAACGGGGATGCCGTGAAGCGGCCCGCGGTTTATTCCCATCATCCGCTCAGCATCCCTCCTTGCTGCAATACCGACCGCATTCGGATTGGTCTCGATGACAGCGCCAAGCAACGGGTTGAGTTGACGGATCCGCTGCAGGTACCAGAGTGTCAGCTCCCGGCTCGTCAACTGTTTCGCAGCCATCATTGTTTGCAGCTGCGGAATTGTCGCCTCCATCAGAGGCTCGGCTGTCGATGGTGTGTGAATCGGTGAACGAAACATCGATGCAGGGTTGCCTGTCAGCAGGGCCGCACCCGCAGCCATACCCGTGCCAAGAAACCTGCGCCTGGTCAGCGATGTTGATCGGTCTGGGCTTTGATCCCCATTGTAGGTCTTCATGTCCGCCTCCAGTTGGGCCTTCAGGAACCGTCGTCGACCGGGGGATTCATCTGATAACTCAAATGCTCATGCAATTGGTAAAGGATTTCGGTTGTCGACTGAACAGGCTTGAAAGCCCATGATTTGTTAATGCCGGAATCACTGGTGACTGTCCGGTGATCACTGATGGAATTTTCCTGTTCCATTTTGATTAACAGGATTTCAGGCAGGAAAGTATCATCGGAATCAAATTAATTGCTGAGCGGGGCAGTTTTCATCATTGATTCCACATGGTGGGAATCCACAGGTCATTGAGCAGGCATCGATGAACGGTTGGCCTGCTCAGAGCATCCTTGCACTCTGCACGTTTTTGAGCAGTTTGCGGAACGCCTTGTTGTCGCCGTCCAGGCACAAAATCAGCGTCTCGCCGGGGAATTCCACTTCATCCCTGATTCTTTCCAGCGCCGCG
>CALBSU010000052.1 GCA_937967285.1 uncultured Acidobacteriota bacterium | reverse complement strand
GGGGCGTCGAGGGGCTGCGCGTCGTCGATGCATCGGTCTTCCCGCTGCAGATGACCGGTCACACCAACGCGCCGGCGATGATGCTGGCGGAGAAGGCGGCCGACCTGATTCGAGGGTTAATCTGATCCGCATCATTTTCTTGACATCCGGATTGACTGCCAATAACATTCGTCTTCGTTCGTCAGGATGTTCACACCTCGCCCCGCGACAGGCGGGCAATCTCCCATCTCGAGTTTTGGGGTAGGCCGTAGAACCAGGAACGAAAATCCCGACCAAATCGAAGGTTGATATCACATGACTGAGCAACGGAAGAGACGTGTAGGCATTCTCGGCGCGACCGGAACGGTCGGCCAGCGGCTGATTCATATGCTTCGGGACCATCCGGACTTCGAGGTGACCGCGCTGGCGGCATCCGACCGGTCTGAGGGAAAGCGCTTCATCGAGGTCTGCAACTGGAAGCTGCCATTCGACATGCCGGAGAGCGTGAAGGAGATCCGCGTCTACCCGTGCAAACCTCCGCTCGACTGCGATGTCGTCATCGCCAGCCTGCCGTCGGACATCGCGCTCGAATCGGAAGCCGCATTCGCCGCGGCGGGTTATCCGGTGATCAGCAACTCATCGGCCTTCAGGATGCACGAAGATGTCCCGCTGGTGGTTCCGGAGATCAATCCGGAGCACCTCGATCTGATCCACGAGCAGAGAAAAAACCGCGGGTTCGATCGGGGCTATCTGGTGACCAATCCCAACTGCACCACGATCGGGCTGGTCATGGCTCTGGCGCCGCTGCATTACGCCTTCGGCCTCGAAGCGGTGATGATGACATCGATGCAGGCGATCTCGGGCGCGGGCTATCCGGGCGTCGCCTCGATGGACATCATCGACAACGTCATGCCGTTCATCGGGGGCGAGGAAGAGAAGTGCGAGGTCGAGCCGCAGAAGATCCTGGGGCGGCTGGCGGGAGCGCGGATCGAGGACGCGCCGTTCAAGGTCAGCGCGCAGTGCAATCGCGTCCCGGTGCAGGACGGCCACCTGGAATCGGTCCGGGTGAAATTCGCAAAGCAGGCATCGATCGATGACGTGAAATCGGCGCTCGCATCGTTCAGCGGACTGCCGCAGGAACTTGGACTCTATTCCGCTCCGGCGCGTCCGATCATCGTCCGCGAAGAGAAGGACCGTCCGCAGCCGCGGCTCGACCGCGACGCAGAAAACGGCATGGCCACGGTCGTCGGCCGGATCGGCAGGGACACCATCTTCGACTACAAGTTCACGCTCATCAGCCACAATACCATCCGCGGCGCGGCGGGCGCGGCGTTGCTCAACGCCGAGCTGCTGGTCGCCAGGAACCTGCTCTGATTATGCTGATCGTAATGAAATTCGGAGGCACCTCTGTCGGCAGCGCCGAACGGATCGCGCAGGCGGCCGATCTGGCGCTGGCCGGCTTACGCGAGGGGCATCAGGTTGTCGTCGTCACGTCGGCCATGAGCGGCATCACCAACCAGTTGATCGCGGCCGCGCGCAACGCATCCGGTGGGAACTGGCAGCCGGCGGTGCGCGACAACTTCTATGAACGGCACAAGGCCGTCGCCGATCAGCTGATCCGGGATGATGACACTCGACAGGCCGCGCTCGACCGGATCCGGCAGCGCCTCGACCAGTTCGAGAAGCTCTGTTTCGGCCTCTCGATGGTTCACGAACTGACGCCCCGTCTGCTTGATTTCATATCGGGGACGGGCGAGATGCTCTGCGCGCCGCTGCTGGCCGGAGCGATCATCGCCCGCGGAGGACGCTCTGAAGCCGTCGAGGCGACAGAACTGATCGTGACCACCGACCAGTACGGCTCTGCCGAGCCGATCATGGATAAGACCCGCCCGAAGACAAGGGACCGGCTCGGCCCGCTGATCGAGCAGGGAATCATTCCGGTCGTGACGGGATTCATCGGAGCGAACGAAGAGGGCGTCCTGACGACGCTCGGGCGGGGCGGCTCGGACTATTCGGCATCCATTCTCGGCGCCGCGCTCGATGCTGATGAGGTCTGGATCTGGACAGACGTCAACGGAGTCATGACGGCCAACCCGAACGAGGTTCCGGAAGCCCGGACGATGCGCGAGATATCATACAGCGAGGCGTCCGAACTGGCCTACTACGGCGCCAAGGTGCTTCATCACAAGACGATCCTGCCGGCCTTCAAGCAGAACATCCCTGTCCGGATCCTCAACAGCTTCGAACCGGAAGATCAGGGCACGCGGGTCAGCTCCGCCGGTCGCCCGTCATCGCGCGGAGTCAAGGCCGTCACCTCGATCCGCAACGTCAGCCTGGTGACGATCAGCGGGAAGGGCATGCAGGGCATCCCCGGAATCGCCGCCAAGACCTTTGCCACGGTCGCCGCGCAGCGGGCCAATATCCTGATGATCTCGCAGGCCTCGTCGGAGAACAACATCTGTTTCGTCGTCAACTCCCCGGAGGCGCCCGGCGTCATCAAGGCGCTCAATTCGGCACTCGAATACGATATTTTTCAGGGGCATATCGATGACATCACCGCTGACGATTCGATCGCGATCGTCGCGGCGGTCGGCGACAGAATGCAGGGAACGCCGGGGATCGCCGGCAAGGTCTTCGGCTCACTCGGCGAGGCCGGCGTCAACGTCATCGCCATCTCGCAGGGCTCATCCGAGCGTAACATCTCGCTGATCGTTTCGGCCGATGAGGCGGCCGCCGCGGTCCGCGCCATCCATCGCGCCTTCGAACTCGACAGGCCCGCGCAACTCGAATCATGACATCCCTTCGCTGCATCGAATGCCGTCAGGAGTTCACTCTCGACACGCTCATCTATACCTGCCGCGAATGCAACGGGCTGCTCGATGTGGCTTACGACCTCTCGCTGATCGACGGCGAAAAAGTTCGCCGGATCTGGGACGACCGCCGAGGCGAGGCTTCCGACATCGACCGGAGCGGCGTCTGGCGCTTCAGGGAACTGCTGCCGCCGGCCGATCAGTCCGAAATCGTGACCTTGATCGAGGGCAACACCCAGGTCTGGGAGGCCCCGCGCTCGGCCCGGTACGCCGGTCTCGACCGGCTGGCCTTCAAGCATCTCGGGATGAATCCGACGGGTTCGTTCAAGGATCTCGGGATGACGACCGGAATCACCCAGGCGCGCAGGCTCAAGGCCTCGAGCGTGGCCTGCGCCAGCACCGGCAATACATCGGCCTCGATGGCAGCCTATGCCGCGCGGGCCGGGATGGCCGCCTTCGTCTTCATCCCCTCGGGGCAGATCTCGCTCGGCAAGCTCTCGCAGGCGCTCGATTACGGCGCACGCGTGCTCCAGATCGACGGCGATTTCGATTCCGCCATGCGACTCGTTCGCGAGGTCGCCGCCGGGACTTCAGTCTATCTGCTCAATTCGGTCAATCCCTTCAGGCTCGAAGGCCAGAAGACGATCGCCTTCGAACTTCTTCAGCAGCGCGGCTGGAGGATTCCCGACCGGATAGTCGTGCCGGGCGGCAATCTGGGAAACTCATCGGCCATCGCCAAGGGGCTCGACGAACTTCATCGGATCGGGCTCATCACGAAATGTCCGAAGTTGACGATCATCCAGGCCGAGGGCGCAAATCCGCTCTATCGAATGTGGAGCGCGGGTGAAGAGACCCTGACGCCGGTCAAAGGCGCATTCACTCTGGCCACGGCCATCAAGATCGGCGCTCCGGTCTCCTGGCCCAAGGCTCTGCGCGGGCTCCGATGGTTCGAAGGCCAGGTCGAGCAGGTCACCGAACAGGAGATCGCCGACGCCAAGGCAGTCATCGGCAGCGACGGCATCGGATGCGAGCCCGCCTCCGCCGTGACTCTGGCCGGCATCCGCAAAATGGTCTCTCAGGGATCGATCGATAAGGACGAGGATATCGTCGCCATCCTGACCGGGCACGTTCTGAAGGATCCGGACTATACCGTCAATTACCACCGCGGAACTCTCGGTTATGATGATCACGACGGACGCCGGGTGACGATCGAGTCCCGCTTCGCCAACAGCTTCCAGACCGTTCCGGCCGATCGCGCGAAGATCATCGCTGCTCTCGGTCTCTGACAGGCACGACTGGCGGTTTCATTCGCCTGCCCGCATAATTGCACATGTACGAAGCCGATAACTCAAGAGAAGAAATATTATGAAGATCGTTCATTTTGTCGCACTGGTCCTGCTGCTGACGCTGATCCAGGGCAAGGCCCCGAAACCCGAGCCCGCCCAGCTCGTTCTCAAGAACGGGATCATCCACACCGCGAATGACGAGATGCCGCGGGCCGAGGCCGTCGC
>CALBSU010000051.1 GCA_937967285.1 uncultured Acidobacteriota bacterium | reverse complement strand
TGAAAAGATCGCGAGGATTTATTACATCCTCAATCACGAATCCTTTTACCAAAACCTGCGCGTCGGGCTGCCACAGAACAATTTCTTGTACAAGTATCGCGGATGGGGCTGCCTCGAAGAGGTGATGGCGATCGTCGAGTACAAGGATCCGAAGACTGCACCGTCAATCTCGTTCTTCGATCAATGCGCTGAATGGAAGGAAAAATAGAATGGGAGGCATAGTCACTTATTGAGGCGCATCGAGTTGATGATCACTGAGAGGCTCGAGATGAGCATCGCTCCGGCGGCGAAGATCGGGCTGAGATATCCTGCCAGCGCGAGGCCGATTCCCACCGTGTTGTAAAAGAAGGCCCAGAACAGATTCTGCCTGACGATCGTCACGGCCCGGCGTGAGATATCGAAGACCGGCAGAATCTTCTCGACGCCGGGAGTCATCAGGACTACAGACGATGCCTTCATCGCGATATCGGTGCCGGAGCCCATGGCGATGCCCAGATCCGCGCGGGCGAGCGCCGGAGCATCGTTGATTCCGTCGCCGACCATGGCGATGGTCTTGCCCGAACTCTGCAGTTTTTCGATCTCGGCCGTCTTCTGCTCGGGCGATGCTTCGGCGATGAATCCGTCCGCTCCGATCGATTCGGCAACCCACGCTGTTGTCGCCGGCGAATCTCCGGAGATGATGCGCGATTCGATCCCGCGGTTTTTCAGCGCTTCGATAACCTGAGTCGCGCCATCGCGAATTGCATCACCGAAGGCGAACAATCCTTCCGCCTTTCCATTCCAGCCGTAGAAGACGACCGTCAGGCCGCGGCTCTCCCATTCCCGTGCCTGATCGGCATAAAGGTCGTTCAATTCGACCGACAGGCTTTCGAGCAGCTTTCGATTGCCGGCGAAGACGGGCAGACCTTCGACATCGCCGAGAATTCCTTCGCCTTTGAGGATGCGGATGTTTTCAGCTTCACTTGGTGAGATCGACTTTTCCCCGGCGTAGCGAATGACTGCCTTGCCGAGCGGGTGCTCGGAATACCGTTCGACCGAGGCGATGAGTCGGAGGTGGGCTTCAGGCGGGAAGGATGTCCCTGAAAGTCCGTCGATGACGGAGAAATCGCCCTTGGTGATGGTGCCGGTCTTGTCGAAGACGACCAGGTCGATCTTGTCGACGCGTTCGAGGATCCCGCTGTCTCCGACCAGGATGCCTTCTCTCGATGCTGCGCCGATGGCGGCCGTGACTGCCAGCGGAGTCGCCATCCCGAGCGCGCAGGGGCAGGCGATGACCAGCACCGTGATCGCACGCATGACCGCTTCGCCGAGGGTCGTCCATCCTCCAGCCCAGAGAATAACGAATGTCAGCGCGGCGATGACAATGACGGCGGGAACGAAGATCCTCGAGATTCTGTCGACCGTCCGCTCGATGGCCGATTTGCTGCTCATCGCGTTTTCGACAAGCTGGATGATTCGTGCGAGCGTCGAATCGGCGCCGATTCGCGCGGCTCTGACCCTGATGACGCCGTCGGCATTGACGCTGCCTCCTGAGACCGTCATGCCCGGGACTTTACGCACCGGCGACGATTCTCCCGTCAGGAGGGATTCGTCGACGAATGTCTCGCCGTCGACTACCTCGCCGTCCGCGGGTATTCGCTCGCCGGCCTTGACCAGAAACTCGTCGCCGACTGCCAGTGCATCGATCGAGACGTATCTCTCTCCGGCTCCGGACAGCAGCCGTACTTTTGACGGCATCATCCTGTAGAGCATCGTAATCGACCGGGCGGTGCTGGTCTTTGCCGTCCGCTCGATCAGTTTTCCGATGAGCACAAGAGTGACGATTGCGGCGGCAGTATCGAAGTAGACATGGCTCTCGCCGCGGATTGCCTGCGCCGCGCTGAAGAAGTAGGCCGTCAGAATGCCCAGCGCCAGCAGCGTCTCCATCCTGACGGTCCGGTTGAGCAGGGCGCGCCACGCGAGGCTGATGATCGGTCGGGCGGAATAGAAGACCACAGGGGTCGCCAGACCCATCAGAACGAAGGGCAGAAATCCCTCGACGCTCTCTGCGATGCGCTCGAAATAACCGACGTAGAGCGCTGTATTGAGCGTCATGATGTTGAGCCAGAAGAATCCCGCGATCCCCGTCCGCAGGAGCAGGTCTTTTCTCTCGATGTCTGCGGCCTCGGTGTCGCCGGAATAGATGCCGGCGTGATATCCCAAGCGTTCGATGCGGCGGGGGATTCGATCGGGCGGGAGGTATTGCGGATAGTATCTGACTTTGACCAGGTCCGAGGCGAAGAAGGCTTCGGCCGAAGCGACGCCGGGCTCCTCCTCGAGGCTCTTCTCGATCAGCCACGCACAGGATGAACACCACATCCCGGTTACCTGATAGAGCGCTTCGCTGACCGTTGCGTCCGGGGGGATGGAAAGTTTGGGTTTCTCGTTCTTCTCGAGGTTCGAGACGAGCCCCATCTCGAGGCTCCGCCTGAAGAGTTCCGTCTCGCGCAGATCGACGCCCTCGCCGACCACGCCGCTTTCGAGCAGGATCGCATAGACATTCATGCAGCCGAGACAGCAGAAGACTTTCTCCTCGCCGCCATGCCGGCTGGTGAAGTGATTTCGACCGGCATCCAGTCCGCACAGGGCACAGACGGGCTTGCCTGTCTCCGGCGGGCTTACGACGGCAGCCAGTTCTGCCATTTACGGTATCCCTCCTGCATTACTCCGGACGACATCGGCTTGCCGGTTTCATCGAGGATCACCGGATTGGCCTCGCGGGCGACGAAATAGAGCGCCACCAGGATGCCGATGAACAACAGAAAGATCAGTCCGAGGATCAGCTGCAGAAATCTGCCGCCGCCCGGGGCTCCGGCTTTGCTCATTTATTCTTCCTCTCCGTCGGTGTGATGAAGGTGGTTTTGTAGGTCTCCGTCTCGTCGCCGGGCTGGATTCCGGCGATAATCGAGAAATGGTTGACGCCCTCCGGCAATGCTCCGGGAGCCGATGCGATCTCGAATGTTCGCTGCATCTCCTCGCCGGCCGCAAGCCTGATCGGCTGCTCGAGAACGATTACCGCTTTCGGAAGCTGGCTGAGCTCAATCCTGACTGTTGCCGCTGAATCCGCGCGGTTGGCCAGGTTGAGACGGAATTTGTTGTAAATCCGACCGTCCTCGCCGATCCGGTAGAGGACCGTCCGATCCGGCGCGATCCGGACCAGGACGTTCTTTCTCATCGAGAGCGCCGTGAAAAGTCCCGAGGCGTAGAAGAGCAGCACCAGCGCAACCGCCCAGCGCTTGGCATCGCGAAGCCCGATCCTCCTCCAGAACGATACGCTCTTATCGCCGAGCAGTTCGTTCTTCTCGCCCCAGGTGTAGTGGATCAGCCCCTCCTTGCCGAATCGACCCAGAATATCGACGCACGCATCGACGCATTCACCGCAGTGGATGCACTCGATCTGATACGGTGATTTGCGTATGTCGATGCCCATGTGACAGACACGAACGCACTTCTTGCATTCGATGCAGTCCACTGCTCCCGGATCGCGGTATTCCACAAGCAGCGTGTTCTTGTCGCCGAGCATGCCCTGGAGATACCCGTAAGGGCAGATCGTCGTGCAGAATTTCTGCCGGACGAAGGCGAAATCGAGGAATGTGATCAGTGTGGTAGTAGCGCCCGCAAGCCCTCCGTATGTCTTGATGTCGAGCGACATCAGCCGACCGATCAGGTCGCGGGGCTCGACGAAATAGGAGATGAATACGAAAGCGAGAAAGATCGATCCGATCAGCAGCGCGCTGTAGAAGAGCGCTCGGCTGAACCATTGCCGCTGGGCGACGCTCAGGCCGCTGAATTTCTTGTTGGTCAGCCTTTTGATCTTGTCCTCCAGCGCCAGCGACGCCTCGCTGAAGATCATCTGCGGGCAGAAATAGCTGCAATAGACGCGCCCGTAGAGCATCGATGCCGCGGTGATCACATACAAGAGGAAGAGCAGGGAAAAGAAGATGATCCCGAATTCGTTGATCCACAGCTCGTAGCCGGCGAAGTAAAACCTCTGCCGCGGGATGTCGAACCTCATGACATTGAAGAACGGCAGTATGACGAAGATCAGAAAACATCCGAACTGAATCCATCGCCGAAGTTTGTGATACGTGGATTTCGGCGCGACCGGATTCGCCACGGGCTTGAGGGGCGGTTTCGTCGGTTTGACGACTTTTCGCTCCCCGGCGAGATCTTCAACTTGTTCAGCTTTTATCATTTATTAAAGTACCTGCCTGATAAAACCGGCAACTTCTACCTTATTGCTGGCAGTTGCGGGAAATGAGATCAATGACAGGTTCCGGCGGCGGATTTTACTGCGGCGCCCGCGGGCGTTGCGCTCCAGAGCATGACGCCCCTCAGGATCAGAACCAGCCCCAGCAGGACCACGCTCACGGCCGCTACGCGGCTGCCCCATCGACTCAGTTTCCTGCTGACGAAACCAGAAAAGAGCCCCAGCATCATCAGCGCGCCGGCCGTTCCGAGGCCGAAAACCGTCATCGTAAGTGCACCTGCAAACGGCGTGCCTGATGCCATCGCCTTGAGCAGCGCGGCATAGATCAGGCCGCATGGCAGGAAGCCGAGCATCAGCCCGAGTGCGAATTTGTCGATTGTCCTGGACGATGAGATCCGTTTGCCGAGCGGTTTGAGGAAGCCGGATGTGACCCTCAGCAGGTCCAGTTTGCGGAGCTTCTCGATCGGTACCAGATCCAGCATGACCAGCCCGGCAAGAAGCATGAGAATCCCGGCGATAATGGCTGTAAGGTTTTCTATGCCAGCAAGTTGACCGGCCAGATCAAGACTCCGGCCGGTCAGTCCGGCAATCCCTCCAAGGACGGTGTAGGTGATGATTCGACCGGCATTGTACGCCGCATGCGCGGGCAGCATTCTGATCCCCGGCCGGTCGCCGATGGCGATGCTGTACGAGAGAACTACGGGCCCGCACATCTGAATGCAATGCAGGCTGCTCAGCAATCCGAAACTGAAGATGATTGAAAAGTC
>CALBSU010000050.1 GCA_937967285.1 uncultured Acidobacteriota bacterium | reverse complement strand
TCGATCTGAAAGCGATCATTTTCGACTTCAACGGCGTCATCGTGGATGACGAACCACTGCACCTCGAACTGTTCCGTAAAGTCATGGCCGAAGAGGGCCTCGAACTGACCGACGAGGAATATCACGAAAAATATCTCGGATTCGACGACCGGGGCTGCTTCACCGCCGCCCTGACCGACCTGGGCAGGCCCGGTTCTGACGCGGGTTATATCGAGGAACTGATAGACAGAAAAGCGGTCTACTACCGGGATGCAATCGAGGAGAGGTTCCTCATCTTTCCGGGCGTCATCGAACTGATCGGGCTGGTTCGCCGGAGTTATCCTCTGGCCATAGCCTCCGGCGCACTGCGATCGGAGATCGAACTGGTGCTCGAACGCGGCGGGATCAGAGACGCATTCGGCCCGATCATCGCCGCCGAGGATGTCGCGGCCTGCAAGCCCGATCCCGAAGGCTACCTCAGGGCGCTCGACGAACTTCGGGCGACAACTGCCTCCCTCCAACCCTCGCAATGCCTGGTCATCGAAGACTCGATCGCCGGAGTCGAAGCCGCAAGGCGCGCCGGCATGCGCTGCCTGGCGGTGACCAACAGCTACAGCGCCGCCGAACTCGCCGCGGCCGACTGGATCCGCGAAACGCTCGCGGGTTTCGATCCCGATTCGATTATCAAATAAATACATCATCCACAAAGTACACAAAGTATCACAAAGTCAGGATCATCCCGGAGTGAGTTCGAACTACCTTCTTCTTTGTGAAACTTTGTGATCTTTGTGGATGAATAATGTCAAAGGATTTTGACCACGACGAGCGTCAGGTCGTCGTGCTGGTGAGCGCCGGCGGTGAATTTATTGATCAGATCGAGCGCCGAGTCGAGTATCGCCTGCGCGCGCAGATGACGGTGTTCGAGCAGGAACTCCAGCACCCGGGCCTCGCCGAACTCCTGCCTCTCGGGCGGCGCGGTGTGAGCCTCGACCAGTCCGTCGGTGTAGAAAAGTATGACGTCGCCGCGTTCCAGATGCAGCGTCTCGCTCTTGTACTGCTGCTTGTCGAAGACTCCCAGCAGCAGTCCGCCCGCCTTGAGGAGCTTCCATTTGCCTGAAGCCTTGACCAGAATCGGCGAGTTATGGCCCGCGTTCGTGTACTGGAGCGTGTTGGTTTCGGTATCCAGCAGAGCGTAGACCAGCGTCACCAGAAGCTGCTTGCCGAGATCGCGATGGAGTCGCAGGTTGGCGTCACGCATGACCCTCGCCGGACCGTGACCGCGCCGAGACAGGCTGCGCAGCACGCTTCGCGTGGCCGCCATCCCCATCGCCGCCCGGACGCCCTTGCCCGCCACATCCCCGATCATTATCCCGAGACGCTTCTCGGAAAGCGGGACGTAATCGTAGAAATCCCCGCTCAGGTTGAGCGCCGGCTCGAGTCTTGCAGCAATCTCGACGCCCTTGATGTTCGGCGACTCGTCGGGAATCATCGACCGCTGCACGTCGCGTGCCATGAGTATCTCGCGTTCGAGCAGCTCTTCGCGGCGAACGCTCTCTTCATAAAGCTGCGCGTTGACGATCGCAATGCTCAGGTGGTTGGCGATATTTTCGAGGATCCGGCCGTGGTACTCGTTGAAGGCGTTGGTCCGGTGACTTTCGAGCGCCAGGACTCCGATCACTTTGCCCTTGTAGATGAGCGGCACGGCGATCTCGGATCTCTGCCCCTGACCGCTCCACGTATCCGTCAGGTAATAGTCCGGATCGCGCAGGACGTCATTGACGATCTGCGTCAGGCGCTCGCGCACCGCCCGGCCGACAATCCCGCAGGAGACCTTCGACCGGTTCGCCCTCTCCCTTTTCTGCGCGCCGTAGCCCTCCTCGACGTGCCAGACGAACTCATCCGTCGATTCGTCGATCAGCCCGACGAGCAGAAATTCGTAATCGATCAGGCGATCGAGCAGCGGGGCGATGTGATTGAGCAGCGCATCCAGATCGAGGATCGATGTGATCTCGTGCCCGATCTCGATCAGCGTCCGCATCTCGCGCGTACGTTGGCGCAGTTCGTCGTAGACCCGCGCATGATCCAGCGCAATCGCCATGTGATTGCCCAGAACATTGAGGATCTTCTCGTGCTCGCGAGTGAAATAATCCGGCTCGAGGCTTTCGATCGTCAGGACGCCGACAATCTTGTTCTCGCGGACCAGTGTCAGCGGAACGGCGATCTCGGATCGGGGCGTGTTCTCGCTCTCCGTCGCAATCGGAAGGTACCGCTCGTCCCGCGAGACATCGCCGATGTTGATCGTGTGTCCCTCGCGAAATGCCGCCGACGCGATGCTTCTGTCGAAGGGGATGACCTCGTACTCCTCGACCTCCTCCTTCTTGTAGCCGATCGACTTCTTCCAGACCAGTCCGCCGCGCTCCTCGTCAACCAGGAAGAGATTGAAGAACTTGTAATCGATCACCTTGCGCAGCCCCTCCGCAACACGATCGACCAGATGATCGAGATCGAGTATCGAGATGAACTCGACGCTCAATTCGTTGACCAGCTTCTGCAACTGGTGAGCCGAGTGGGCCGCGCTGTCGCTCTGTTCATTTGGGGTCATATTCGCGGACATTCTGATAAGTATCCTCTGACCGGCTTCACCCGGAGGCGCCGATCTCCCTGATCGCTTCGAGAATTTCGTCGTCGGTCGGTCTGAAGACCGGCAGCACGGTCTTCCAGTGGCGAATGATTCCTTCGCCGTCGATGACCACCACTCCGCGCTTCGTTCCGAGCAGCGA
>CALBSU010000049.1 GCA_937967285.1 uncultured Acidobacteriota bacterium | reverse complement strand
GCCGGAAATAGAAGTAGAGCGGCAGTCCGAGGGCAATCACAATCAGCCCCGTGAAAGCCTCGACCGGATTGGTCTGCAGCGTGTTGATGAGCAGCCAGAGTGCGACCAGCACGAAGACAAGCGGCATGATCGGATAGCCGAGAGTCTTGTAGGGTCGCGGCGCGTCCGGCATCCGGCGCCGCAGCATGAAGACCGCCGCCGTCGTCATCCCGTAGAAGATCCACGAGGCGAAGATGACGTAGTTCGTCAACTGATCGAATGTCCCGAGCATGGCCAGAATGGCCGCCCAGAGCCCCTGGATGACGAGCGACCAGACGGGCACATGCGTTCCGTGACTGAGCGCTCCGAGCTTCGAGAAGAAGAGGCCGTCCCGCGCCATGGCGAACGGAACACGGGCGCCCGTCAGAGTCGATCCGTTGAGCGCTCCGAGGATCGAAATCATGATCGCCAGCGATACGAAGTTCGATGCGATCGGCCCCAGAAACGCCCGAACGGCCTTGGTCGGCACCGGATCCGAGGCGTTCGAGGCCGCAATCTCCCCGATCGGCAGCGCATGAAAATAGGCCAGATTGGTCATCAGATAGATCGCCAGAATGATGATCATCCCGCCGATCAGTGCGATCGGAACATTGCGATGCGGGTTCTGCACCTCTCCGGCGGCCATCGGCATGTTGTTCCAGCCGTCGTACGCCCAGAGCGCCGCCAGCATTGCCGCTCCGAACGCCTGAATCCCGGTCAGGTTCGGCGTCCGCAGTTCCGCGCCCAGCGACTGCCAGTCCGCACCGTTCGAGAACATGAAAACGCCTGCCACGATGATCGAAATTCCGAGCACCTTGGCCAGCGTCAGAATCGACTGGACGCGCCCGCCGAAAGCCACTCCGGCGCAGTTGATCGCCGTGAAGATCAGGATCACGGCGACGGCAACCACCTGCGTCCATCCGAACTGCCACTCCAGGCCGCTCCCGAACAGGTTGACGTTTCTGCTCGTCCACGGCTCGTTGATCCTGAAGAGCGACGTGAAGAAGATCGCAAATCCGACCGCCAGGCTGGCGATCGAGCCGCTGCTCGCCACAATGAAACGCATCCACCCGTACATGAAGGCCGGAGCATCGCCGTAGGCCTTGCGCATGTAGACATACTCGCCGCCGGCCCTCGGCAGCAGCACTCCGAGTTCGGCGTATGTCAGCGCACCGGCCAGCGAGAGCAATCCCGCCGCCAGCCATGCTCCCAGCACCAGCCCCGGCGTCCCGACGTTCTGCGCCATGACCGAGGTCTTCAGAAAGATGCCTGTGCCGATGATCGTGCCGACTACGAGCGATATCGTGTCCGCCAGATTCAGGCCGCGAATCAGTTGGGTCTTCTCTTGTGTCATATTATTTCGGATTATCGATTACGATCGTCTCTGTGGCGGGTGATTTTGACCGATGTCGGCTCAAAAGGGAAGGTTCAGACGGATTGTCGGAGAGGTGAAGTCGAACCGCAGAGTGTGATACTATCCGTACCGGTCACCCCTTAATTCGATATCACAGGGGGTATTCCATGAACGCAACCGTCAATCCCGAAATGCGGGAGTTACAGCAGAAGGTCGAAGAGATGCGGATCAACCTGGCCCGAACTCAGGGCGAAATCGAGATCATCCGTCACAACAGCGAGCGCAATGATCGCCAGACGATGAGACAGTTCGTCATCTTCACCGTCACAATGCTGATAACTGTCGCCACGACTCTCATCGGTACCAGCGTCTTTCAGACAGATGCGCTGCGCCGCGAGATGACCGCCAGGTTCGAGATGGTTGACCAGAGAATGACCACGCTCGATAAACGCATGGACAGACTGGAAGAGCGGATGGATCGGATGGAGCAGCGGATGGACCGGATGGAGCAGCGAATGGACCGGATGGATAAGCGACTTGATGAAATAGCCCGGTCGCTCGATGCGGTCAAGTCCGGCCTCGGCGTCCGCAACCGCTGACCGACCGGATGATACAAAAAAGAGCAACGCCGGCGGGATTCGAATCTCGCCGGCGTTACTCTTTTTCAGGTTAAATCTTCGAAACTACTCAGCCCTTGAGAAAAATAGATCAGACGCCAGGCAGCCAAGAGGGCCAAGGTTATTCGGGCAATGAAGATCCGGGTCTAACCGATGTTCGAGCGGCGGGATGGAGGAAACATAAGCCATCCCAACATTAATTCCATCTTGGCAATCTTGGCGTCTAATTTATTTTCGCAACAAGGCTGAGCAGTTACAAATTTTCAATCGAGCCGTTTGACGCGGATATTCCGGTACTGAATCGTGCTCTTCGGGTCGTGTGCCTGAAGCGCGAAGGTCCCCTTGTCGAGGATGCGGGTGAAGTCGGCGCCCGGCTTGCGATCGGCCGGCTCCTCCCAGTCGACCGCCACCTTGTCGTTGACCATGATCTTGATGTGCTTGCCCTTGACGATGATGTGATAGGTGTACCACTCATTGTCGTTGGCGAGCTGTTCCTTGACGTCCTGCACGCCGTACAGTCCGCCGGTCCGCCGCCAGTCGGTGTGCGTCTGGTTGACCTGGACCTCGTAACCGTACTTCGGCCATCCGATCGGCTGGTACTGGGTGTGAATGTAGATGCCGCCGTTGGATCCCGGCGTCGTCCTTGCTTCGATCTTGAGCTCGAAATTGACGAACGGCTTTTCGTCGCCGACGTAGTAGAGATGGCTGCGGCTGCCGTGCGCGGTGATCGCGCCGTCCTGGATCGACCAGGCATCCTGGTTCTCGTCGGCCATCTTCCAACCATTGAAACTCTTGCCGTCAAAGATCTTCTTGAAGCCCTTCTCGCTCTGGCCGTAAGCCGAAACCGTGAGCGCGAAGACTGCGATCAGAATAGTCAATACTCTGCTGGATTTCATTTAATCGTCTCCTCGATTTTGTATGTTTGGATGCGGTTGAAGCGTCATAAAAACATCACCCGGCGGGATCGTCAAGTCAGCCGGAGTCCTCGATCAGATGTAGATGCGCGGAACGCGGGGCGAGATGCCGGTGACGATCTCGTAGGAGATAGTACCGATCCGCGCCGCCAGATCCTCTGCGCTCAGTGCGACGCCGCCGTTCTCACCGATCAGGGTGACTTCGTCGCCGAGGCTCGCGCCTTCGATGCCGGTCAGATTGATGATCGTCAGGTCCATGCTGACGCGTCCGACGACCGGGGCGAGCCCGCCGCGG
>CALBSU010000048.1 GCA_937967285.1 uncultured Acidobacteriota bacterium | reverse complement strand
CAAAAATAATATTGGTCGAACCACGGGATCGCATTCGCGCGCCGGGGGAAACCATGGTCACAAATAATAAAGGCCGTCTCACGGGATCGCATTCGCACGCCGGGGGAACGCGTGGCCAAAAATATTAACGGTCGAAACCCGATGTGTCCCCCGGCACGCGTGGGAGGTCCCGCGTACCCTCCGATATCGCGGCGCGTGCCGGGGGCTATATTATGCCGGCCGCTCCGCGGGCTCGCGTGATGGGGGATGCCGGATTTCCCCCGGCGCGCGAAATAGATCCCATGTGACGACCTTTATTATTTGGGGTCATGGTTTCCCTATGTCGGCCGCTCCGTGGGATTGCGGCGGATGCTTGGATTCGCAGGCCTAGATTCTTTTAACGACCACGAGGGTCTGGTCGTCCTGGGGAGGTATATTTCCCAGGAAGCGGCTGACTTCATCGAAGACGCGGGTCTTGATTCCTCGAGCATCCAGACCGTCGAGGCGCCCGGCCAGATCCTGCAATCTGTCTTCGCCGAACTCCTCTTTACGGTGGTTCATTGCTTCGGTGATCCCGTCGGAGTAGATGAGCAGGATATCGCCGGGGTTCAGATCCGTTGAATCGACCTGGATCGATTGATCGAAGATGCGGCCCGAGTTCAGCCCGAGCCCCATGCCTCTGGGTTTGAGCATGAGCGTGGTCTTGTCGTGCGGACGGTGGAGGACGGGAGGATTGTGACCGGCGCGGGCGAATTCGAAATGGCCGGTGACCGGATCGAGGATGCCGAGAAAGAGCGTGACGAAGACCCTGCGCTGGCAGACTTCGTAGAGGTGCCGGTTGACCTCCCGCAGAATCATTCCCGGATCGGTTTCGATCTCCGAAACCGAATCGAGCAGCCCCTTGGTCAAGGTCATATACAGCGACGCGGGAACGCCCTTGCCCGAAACGTCGGCCACGACGATGCCCAGTCTGCCGTCCTTGAGTCGCAGGAAATCGAAGAGGTCGCCGCCGACCTCTTTTGAGGGCTGGCAGATCGCTGCGATATCGAGGCCCTCGATTCGCGGCTCACTGTCAGGAAGCATCTTCTGCTGAGCCTTCCGCGCGACATCGAATTCCGCTTTCAGCCTCTCACGCTCGATCCGGCCGCTGACGAGGTGTTCAGGAACCGCGAGTTCCTCGGGCGTCGCTTCTCGCGAGCGGGAAAGCGCGACCAGCCCGGCAATGAACGCCAGAGCAGTGAAGACGATCATCGTCCAGCCGGATCTGAGCAGGGAATCCGACGACTGGACGAGCAGCGCTGCGCCGTTGGCGATGTACTGAGTGGCGATGACCGCTGTCAGCACCGACAGGATCCCGAACCAGTTGTAGAGGTAGAGCAGCAGGGCGGTCGCAAGAATCCCCGTGATAATGACAGCCGGCGCCGAATAGTCGATTCGGGCGAAATTGACCATCGCCGCGAACGCGATCAGGGCCAGCAAGGCGCGTGCGACCGCGCGGCGCCTGATCATGCCGTAGATCAGCGAACCCGTAAATGCGAAAATTACCAGTGCCTCGAATTCGTAACCTGCCACCAGTCCTGCCAGCCACGGCGCCTGGGCCGCAAGAACGGTATGCGCGTCAGTGCTCGCTACCACCGCTCCGCGAAAGAGCCCAGTCGAGATGACCAGATAGGGAAGGGCAGCCAGCAGCCCCGCAAATGCAATGCCGGATACAAAACCGCCCGCCACCGGTACAGTCAAGAACCTGCCCTTCAACAGCAGTTCAAGCGAGAGCATCAGCTTTTCCCGGACCCGCAATGACAGCGCCATTGATGCCGCCCACGTTGCGTATGCTCCAAATGCGAACAGCAGGTTTATCAGCAGAAAGAGCAGCCTCGGTAATATCTGCGCCGCCCAGCCCGTTGGAGAACGACCCATTAGCTGTGTGCTCAGAATCAGATCGTCAGCAAACTCGCTGAACAGATTCGATCCGAACGTCAGTATGAAAGCTGTCAAAAAAAAGATCAGAGTCGTCGCATGGTCTATCTGACGCCGCGCCAGACCGGATATATAGAAGATCGTAATCAGTATTCCCAGCGGCAGGAAGATCAGCGACCCGGCCCGCAACAGCATCTGCACTGTGCCGCCCCGCCTCGCATTCATCCTGTCCCGCATCTCTGCGGTCGGCGTCTCCTCAATCGTCATCCCGGTCAACCGCTCACCATCCCCACTCAAACTGACCAGCAGCCTCATTCCCGCATCCGACGCACTCCAACTCTTCTTCGCTATAGAACTATCCGACCCTGCGTCTGATAACGTAAGGCGAGAAAAGGATTGACCCAGAAGGGATGCAGCAGTTTTGTCAAGGAAAGCGGAATTCGCGACTTGTGTGCCGGAGTTTTCTGAATTCTCGTTTTGCGGTTCAGTAAGTCTGAGTCCGATCAATTTTCCCTGCGGATTGAGCAGGATGGTCAGTCTTTTATTCAGGCGCAGGTCCCTGAATGCGACTGATGTTTTGAGGGGCGAGATAAGATCAGAGGCGATCGGGTTGCTGTAGTTTGCAAGATAGTAAGAGAGCGGCGCGCTGTAACTGATAGTCACGCGCTCATCCCAGCCCTGAACGTCGTAACCGAACGCGGTTGCCTGTTTGCGAGCGATTTCGATGGCTGAAGATCTGTCGAGCGAGTATTTCCACTTTGCGGACGGATCCAGTCCGGGAAAAAGAAGGTAGAAGGCGCCGTAGCCGGCAATGGCGACGATAATGATCAGTGCGAGCTGTCTACGATTCATTACTCGATATCTCCGTCATCGGTCCCGTCGTGTCGTACGATGAGTGCGGTCAGGTCATCGCCGGCTGCGGTCAGACGGGTGCGTTTGGCGGACTCCTCGATTTTCTGGTCGAGGATATTCTGAAGGGCGTCGGAAGAGCGTTCGCCGGCAGTTTTGAGAATCGCTGAGAACTCTTTCTCCGCGGAGGAATCGCCCGCGTCCCAGCTTCTGGATATGCCGTCAGTGAAGAAAAGGATGCTGTCGCCGCGCTCGAATGAGACGGCTCCCTGGATGACCGAGACCTCGCTGCCGGCGCTGGTATTGAACGAGATGCTCGTCTCTTCCGGTCTCGAGACGCGGCTTCCGGAATCGGCGATCAGAATGTCGGGATAACTTCCCGTCCGGGCGTATCTGATCTGACCGTCGTGGGAATCGATGACGGCATAGGCTATGCCGAGTCCGCTGAGCGATTCCGATGAGTCGATTCTGGATGAGAGCTTCTCCTTGAGACCGCGGATGATCTCTGTCGGCGAATCATCCGAATGTCCCTTGCTGCGGATTCGAGGCATGAGATACCCCTTGGCGAAGGCGATGGCCAGCGCGGACCCCAGCCCCAGGCCGCCGCCCTCGGCGACCAGGATGCCGATTCTTCCCGGTTCGATCTCGAAGACGTCGTAAAAATCGCCGCCGACATCGTATGCCGGCTTGCAGGTGGCGGCCATCGTCAGGCTCGGCACGGATGGAAGCCCGGCAGGCATCAGTCTCATCTGCGCTTCACGTGCGGCCGAGACCTCAGCCTGCATCGACAGGCGTTCAGCCAGGTTGCGGGCATAGACCGGGCGAACGTCGTTTTCCGTCAGATACTTCCCCTTGAACGCGAAATAGAACTCGAGCGCGATCAGAAGAAATGCGGTTCCGAGGGCGAATGCGCCGGAGTAGCTGATCGTCGGATTCGGCTGAACATACATCGATGCGGCGAAGCTGACGAATGTCGGAGCCCCCAGGCCGACGATCGCCGTCACGATACCGAACGACTGAAAAGCCGCCAGCGTCAGCCCGGTTCGAAAGATCGACATGAGCAGCACCGCCGCCCACGGCCTGAAATTTAGAAACGGCCCGGTACAGGCGATGAGCGTGAAGATGCCGAGTATCGGATAGATGATGCGGCGTTTCTTGAAACGTCTGATCAGAAACGGCAGCGGCACAAGGATGCCGATCACGATGACCAGGATCACGTCCATCGGCCAGACGATGAACGGAAAAAGTGCCGGAACAATGCCGAACCACGCATCGAGCGGTCCCAGCTCCTCGCCATAAGTCGGATTATTATGCCAGGAGAAGAGCGCGGCATTGGTCAGCATGAACATCCATCCGCCGAAGGCCCAGCCGTAGAGCACCGATCGCGCCACATTGCGCGAGAAGAGGTGACCCGTCATCAGAGCATCGAGCGAGACCAGCTTCCCTGAATATGCTTCGCGAATGTCGCCTTCGCCGCCTCCGTATGCGAGACCCATGAAGAGTCCGATCAGCGCATAGACCACGAAGGTCGACAGGTTGAGCGCCCAGTCCGGCGCCCGGGAGTCAGGTATGGAAGACTGATCGTAGACCGCGATGTCGGAGATCAGAACGAATCCGGCCATGACGATGGTCATGATCACGCACACCAGGGCGACTCTCGAGTATGAGACCTCCTTCTGCTGCGCTCGCTGCACGAAACGATAGGTGCCGAAGATGACGACTATCAGGATGATCAGGCCGTAGAGAACTCCGCTGATGATCTTCGGAGTATTGTTGAGATGGAGAACATTCGCGGCGAAGGAGTCGTCGATCGCGGCGGTCACCGTGTCCTCGATCAGGATCTCTCCGCGAACGGCCACCCTGCTCTCGATCGTCATTTCCGGGTGCTGCGTGAGCGGCCATTTCCATTTGAACCTGTGCGTCGATGCGCCCGCCTCGCCGGTCTCGTCGTCGGTCAGTTCGACCGGCAGACTCATGCCCGCGGCTGCGACACGCGCCTCCACGGCCCGGCGCGCTATCTCGCGGGCTGCGGCAGTTCCCGGCTCCTTGTAGGTCCTGGTTCTGGATATCCGCCGCCGAAATCCCAGCGCCCGCCCAATCCTGTCGACGCCGACCTCGATATTCTCGCTTCTGTCGGGAGACCTGAAGAGCAC
>CALBSU010000047.1 GCA_937967285.1 uncultured Acidobacteriota bacterium | reverse complement strand
GCAAGCAGAGCCTCTTCGAAGACCTGCTCGACATTGTCTACGAAGACGAATTTGAGGTCCTTCTTCGGTTCCTCGGGGACATCATCCATGTCCTTGCGGTTCTGAGCCGGCAGGATGACTTTTTTGATCTGGGCTCGGTGAGCGGCCAGAACCTTCTCCTTGACGCCGCCGATCGGCAGGACATCGCCGCGGAGCGTGATCTCGCCGGTCATTGCGACGAGCTTGTTGATCGGACGGGACGAGAGCGCCGAGACCAGCGCAGTCGCCATCGTGATGCCCGCGGACGGTCCGTCCTTGGGGATCGCGCCTTCCGGTATGTGGATGTGGATGTCGGTCTTGTCGAAGATATCTTCATCGATGCCGAGCTTTCCGGCGCGCGCCTTGGCGTAGGAATAGGCAGCCTGGGCGGATTCGCGCATGACATCGCCGAGCTGTCCGGTCAGTTGCAGCGCGCCCCGCCCCTTCATCGTGATCGCCTCGATGAAAAGGATGTCTCCGCCAGTGGCGGTCACCGCCAGGCCGGTCGCCACGCCGATCTGATCGTGCTTGAGCATCTCCTCGATCTCGATCTTCGGGGTGCCAAGAAACTCGTGGAGGTTCTTTTCGGTCACCGTGACGAGCGAGGCGTCGCCCTCGGCCACGCGGCGCGCAACCTTGCGGCAGATCTTACCGACTTCCCGCTCGAGCTGGCGCAGGCCCGATTCGCGCGTGTACTTGGCGATCGCGTCGCGCAGCGCCGGTTCGGTGATCTTGAGATGCTCCGGCTTGATGCCGTTCTCCTCCATCTGCTTCGGCAGCAGATGTCTGAGGATGATCTGCAGCTTCTCCTCCTCGGTGTATCCCGACAGTCGGATCACCTCCATGCGGTCGAGCAGCGCCGGCTGGATCGTGTCGAGCATATTCGCCGTCGTCATGAACATGGCGTTCGAGAGATCGAACGGGACGCCGAGATAGTTGTCGCGGAACGAATTGTTCTGCTCCGGATCGAGCACTTCGAGCAGCGCCGAAGACGGATCGCCGCGGAAATCCGCGCTCACCTTGTCGATCTCGTCCAGCATGATCAGAGGATTGTTGGTTCCCGCCTGCTGGATCGACTGGACGATCCTTCCGGGCATGGCGCCGACGTAGGTCCGACGGTGCCCGCGGATCTCAGCCTCGTCGTGGACTCCGCCCAGGCTCAGGCGAACGAACTTGCGGTTGAGAGCTCGCGCGATCGAGCGGCCGAGCGAGGTCTTGCCGACTCCCGGAGGGCCGACCAGACAGAGGATCGTCCCTTTCGGCTTCTCCTTGATCTTTCTGACGGCCAGCGATTCGATGATCCGTTCCTTGACCTTCTCCAGACCGTAGTGATCCTCGTCGAGGATCTCCTGGGCCTTCTTCAGATCCAGATTCTCCTTCGATGATTTCGACCACGGCAGCGCGACCATGATGTCGAGCCAGTTGCGGAGCGTCGCCGTCTCGGCGGCGTCCGGGTGCATCCGTTCGAGCTTCTTGAGCTGCCGGTCGACCTCCTCCTCGACCGCCTTCGGCATCTTTGCCTTGGTCATCTTGTCGCGATACATGGCGATGTCCTCGGCCAGCTCGTTCCCTTCGCCGAGCTCCATCTGGATCGCCTTCAACTGCTGACGCAGGTAGAACTCGCGCTGCGAGCGGTCGATTTCGCCCTTCGCCTGAATGTTAATCTCCTGCTGAACCGTCAGGACCTCGATCTCCTTGGCCAGCAGCTCGTTGACTCGATGCAGGCGCGCCGTCACGTCCAGCAGCTCGAGGACCGACTGGGCGTCTTCGACCTTCAGATCCAGGTTCGACGCCGCCAGATCGGCCAGCCGCGCCGGGTCCTCGACCGTTGTCACGATCGCCATCACCTCGGGCGAGATGTTCTTGCCGAGCCCGACCGCCTTCTCGAGCGACGCCCTGACGTTGCGGGTCAGCGCTTCAAGCTCGAGCGTCTCGGCCGGAACCTGCTCCTTGAGCTCCTCGATCCGCGACTGAAGATAGTTCTGATTGTCTTCCAGATAGTTGATCCGTGCGCGCGAAACGCCCTGCACGAGGATTCTGATCCTGCCGTCAGGCAGCTTGAGCATCCGCATGATGACGGCCACCGTTCCGACGTCGAACAGATCTGTCGGCCCGGGCTCCTCGTTGTCCGGATCCTTCTGCGCCGCCAGCATGATCATCCGGTTCTCGGCCAGCGCCTGATCCACCGCCCGGATCGACTTCTCCCGGCTGACAAACAGCGGCACGATCATGAATGGAAAGATCACGATGTCACGCAGCGGCAGGACCGGCAGCACTTCCGGGATCTTGAGCTGGTCATCAGGCGTTCCGTTGATAGCCTGTTTCTCTTCCTGTTCGGTTACTGTAGACATATCGATCCGTATATTTTTAAGGCGTTATCTTATTAATTAATAGCGAATGAGCCCTTGATGGTCATTCGACGATGGGTATTTCGATCTCGCGTCCGCAGTTGCGCGCCTTGGGAAGCGTGATCTCAAGGACGCCGCCGGACATCGAGGTTTTACAACTGTTCACGTCGACCGGCCAGCGAAGCGAGATGCTGAACGAGAATGATCCGTAACTCCGTTCGAGGCAGAGGAACCTCACCGGTCTGTCGGCTTCGCCGGACACGTGATCCCGCACCTTGCGCCCTTCGAGCTTGAGCTGATTGTCGCGCAGCGTGACCCTGATCTGATCGGCAGTGACTCCGGGCAGCTCGACGCGAACCCTGATCGCTTCCTCCATCTCGCAGATATCTACCGGCGGTACCCAGGAGCTCGGGCTCGGAGCCAGCGCCCGTAATTCGTCCAGCCTGACGAGCATTCTTCTCATCTGCTCGCGTAACTGTTCAGCGACTTCTTTCGATAATGGATGCATGGGATTCGTTATGGCCATCCTGAATAGCTCGATCTTCAAGTCGGCTTCACGCCGATATTTCAATAACTCCAAATCTGCATTACGACTGAATCTGATTCTAACTTCCGGCCGGAAACTGCGCAAGAAGACGGATTTCTCCCGGAACAGTATCCCCCGTAAATCAAGAAAGCACGGAGAGAAACGGGGTCTCTCTCCGTGCTTTGTGATTATTCCAGGTTTCCGGAAACCGGATAGTTCAGCCTACTTTCCCGCGGCAGCCGATGCGGGTTTCCACCGCAGGACGGGTTTTCTGGCCGCGGCCGCCTCGTCGAGCCTGCCGATCCGCGTGTTGTGCGGCGCATTTTTGACGAGATCGGGATTCTCCTCGGCCTCGCGCGCGATCGAACGCATGGCGTCGATGAAGAGGTCGAGTTCCTCGCGCCCCTCGCTCTCGGTCGGTTCGATCATGATCGCTCCGTGGACGATCAGCGGAAAGTAGATCGTCATCGGATGGAATCCGTAGTCGATCAGGCGCTTGGCGATGTCCAGCGTATGGACTCCGTGCTTCTGCTGCAGTTTGTCGTTGAAGATGACTTCGTGCAGAGGCAGTCCGTGGAAGGCGATCTCGTAATGGTTCTTGAGATGATGCGCGATGTAGTTCGCGTTGAGCACGGCTGTCTCGGTGGCTTCGCGGAGCCCGTCCGGCCCGAGCGTCAGGATGTAGCAGAGCGCCCGGATGAGGACCGAGTAGTTGCCGTGGAAGGCCCTCACGCGGCCGATCGAGTGCGGCCGGTCGAAGTCGAGTCTGAGCGTGCCATTGCCGGTTTCAACGACTCTCGGAAAGGGAAGGAACGGTTCGAGCTCGCGTGTGACGCAGATCGGACCGGCCCCGGGACCGCCTCCGCCATGCGGCGTCGAGAAGGTCTTGTGCAGATTGAGGTGGATCACATCGACGCCCATGTCGCCGGGCCGGGTCACTCCGACCAGCGCGTTCATGTTGGCGCCGTCCATGTAGACCAGTCCGCCCGCCGCGTGGAGTATCCGGCAGACCTCCTCGATATGCTCTTCGAACATTCCGAGCGTCGACGGGTTGGTCAGCATGAGCGCCGCAACGTCATCGTTGACGGCCTCGCGCAGGTTGTCCAGATCGACCGATCCGTTTTCGCTGGATTTGATCGTCCTGACCTCGTAACCGCAGATCGCGGCGCTGGCCGGATTGGTGCCGTGGGCCGAATCGGGAACGAGCACGATCCGGCGGGCGTTGCCGCGCGATTCCAGGCACTTTCGGATGACCATCAGCCCGCTCATCTCGCCCTGCGCTCCGGCCGCCGGCTGCAGGCTGACCGCCGGCAGCCCCGTGATCTCGCCGAGAGTCTGTTCGAGCTGCTGCATGAGTCTCAGATTGCCCTGCGACAGCTCGTCCGGAGTGTAGGGATGCGAACTGGCGAATCCGTCGAATCGTGAAACGCGTTCGTTGATCTTCGGGTTGTACTTCATCGTGCAGCTGCCGAGCGGGTACATCCCCAGATCGACCGCGTAATTCCACGTCGAAAGTCGCGTGAAATGGCGGATCACATCGACCTCGCTCACCTCGGGAAGCCCGGTGAGGTCGTCGCGCCTGAGCAGATCCTTTCCGATCAGCGACTCGACCGGCGCCGCCTCGACATCGAGCTCCGGCAGCTTGTATCCCACGCGCCCCGGACGCGATCGCTCGAAGATCGTTCCTTCGTTCTGATTGATATGATTGCTTGCTTTCTTGATCACTGTGTTGATACCTCGTGTAGTCCGGTCGCTATCGCTCCCGGTACTTTCTACTTTCTACTTTTTACTTTCTACTTGTTTCATGGCTTCAACCAGCGAGTCGATGTCCCGTCGGGTTGCCGTCTCGGTGACGCAGACCAGGATTTCGTTCGTCATCCCGGGGAAGAAACGCGAGAGCGCCAGTCCGCCGATGA
>CALBSU010000046.1 GCA_937967285.1 uncultured Acidobacteriota bacterium | reverse complement strand
GAGGATTTACGATGCGATAGACAGATCGATCACTCTGCTCGATCGGAAGGCTCCGAAGACTATCAGGGGCAGGCTGGTCAGACGGGTGGTGATCGTCATCAGCGACGGATTCGATTCCGCGAGCATCATCGACCGTCGTGAGATGGTCCGGCGGGCCAATGCTGCCGGGGTGACCGTCTATTCGATCACGCTCCCGTCATACATGCTTTCAGCGACCCGTTCCGGAGAGCGCGTGATCACGCCGCTCGATGCAACAAGAATCGTTTCGACGACTGGCGGACGTGACTTCGAGGCCAATGCGGCGGACTTCACTCCCGTCTTCAGGGCCCTGGCCGAGGAGATCCGCGCGAGTTATTCGGTGGCCTGGTATCCCGAAGTTCGCGACGGCAAATATCATGAAGTCCGCGTCAGGATCACGCGGCCTGATGTCAGGTTGCGTGTCAACAGATTGGGCTACACCGCGCCCGTTAACTGATCCGGAATCGACACGGCTCAGTACTCATCGTCATCGTCGTCGTAATACTCATCATCGTCATCCTCGGATGCGACATCCAGTTCGACAGGATCGAGTCCCACTACCTCGAGACTGGCTCCGCAGTCATCGCATTCGATGATGTCTCCCTTTTCGATGTCCTCGTCAACGTGAACGTCAGCGTCACATTCAGGGCAATTAGCCATTGGCACGACCGCTATCCTCCGATATGAAAATTTTACGGCACTCTTATTTAGTGCTTGCCGCGGTGAATAATCTGTTCGCTGTCGTCGATTTTGACGATGACGACGGATTCTTCGCGAGCGGACAGAATCTAAACTAAAGTCACGCCGTTTGGCAATCCTTCCCTCAGCATTGTCGGAAGATCCCGTCAGACGCGCCATCGGCCCTTTCCGGCTGATCGGCACGAGGCGAAATGACCGTTTGACGGGCTATTTCAGAGCCATATGGCCTGTTCAGCCTGAAAAATAAGGGTATTTCGCAATTTATCGGCTCTTTTTTCTTGCGCTCCAATACAAGCTAAGGTATACTTCGCCCCGCTTTGACACAAGATACAGTGCAGCATTTATCGGTACCAAAGACGCGCCGGCCGGAGAGGCAGAGGCGACGTCCTGGAGGGTGGATCGCGTTATAACGTGATTCAAGAATAATCAATCAGAGAATAAAAGGAGAATCAAATGGCAGCAGCAAAACCCATGACCAAGAGCCAGTTTGCGGCGCATCTGGCGGAGAAGTTCGGAATGTCCAAGAAGGCCGCCAACGACGTGCTGGACGAGATCGCCTCGGTGGCGGTCGCGCAGACCAAGAAAGTCGGCTCGTTCATGATTCCGGGCATCGGCAAGCTGGTCAAGGCCCAGCGCAAGGCCCGCAAGGGTCGCAACCCGATGACCGGCGCCACGATCAAGATCCCGGCCAAGACCGTGGTCAAGTTCCGTGTGGCGAAGGCCTGCAAGGATTCGATCGTTCCGCCCAAGAAGTAACAGCGTCGATCAGATCTTGAAACAGATGAGGCGGTGTTCGGAGTACTCGAACACCGCCTCATTTTTTCTGATGCGGCGGAAGGTGAGCCATTTTACATTCATCGCTCACGGTCCGGACTAAAATCAGGGACGCTGAAGATCGTCGATACCGGGGGAACAGATGTCACGTGCGGGAAGCGGAAGAATAATACTGATAGTGCTGGTAGTGCTGGCGGCGGGGATCGGATTCATGTTTCTGCCGGTAAAGGAATGGTTCGCGCTGGCCGAGGGGTGGATCGAGAGCCTGGGGCCTGTCGCGCCATTCGTATTCGTTGCGGCCTACGTTGTACTTACGGTGCTGCTGATCCCGGGCAGCGCGATGACGATCGGGGCCGGGAGCGTCTTCGGTTTGTGGGCCGGGGTCGGTCTGGTGATCGTCGGGTCGAACCTGGGGGCGCTTGCTTCGTACCTGCTGGCCCGAACGTTCATGCGCCGGAGAGTGGCGGACTGGGCGGCGGGAAACTCGAAGTTTACAGCGCTCGACAGGGCGATCGGCAGGGAGGGATTCAAGGTCGTCCTGCTCTCCCGCCTGAGTCCGATCTTTCCGTTCACTCTGCTCAATTATCTGCTCGGGCTGACTACGATCCGGACCGGTTCGTATCTGCTGGCGAATGTGATCGGGATGCTGCCCGGAACATTCCTCTACACGTATATCGGTGCGGCGGCCCGCGACGCGCTGGCCGGCGGAGGGCGTGAAACCGTTCTCGGGCAGGTCCTGAAATATGTCGGACTGCTGGCGACTTTAGTCGTCGTCGTGCTGATCACGAGGACGGCAAGGAAGGCGCTCGCCGAGGTCGAGAGCGGGGAGCAGTCGGAAGAGCGCGAATCAACGATGGAGGCGGGATGAGCGATCGGGATCGTTTGACGGAAGGCGGGGCGGAGGCGATTGCGCGGATGATGCTGGTCGACGATCCGCACGACCGCGTGCTGATCGAAAACTGTCATCCCGCGGGGCACGTCAATCCGGAGCCGGCCGGCAGATACAATCTGGTGGCGCTCGGCGCGGGAGCAGCGGGACTGGTCAGCGCCGGCGGAGCTGCATCGCTCGGGGGAAGATCGGCCATCATCGAGCGGTCTCTGATGGGCGGGGACTGTCTCAACATCGGCTGCGTGCCGTCGAAGGCCGTGATTCGCGCCGCACGCGCCGTATACGATGCGCGGACGGGCGGGCGATTCGGAATCAGCGTCGATGCCGATTTCAATTTCGGTCATGCAATGGAGCGCATGCGGCGGCTCCGCGCCCGCATCAGTCCGAACGATTCGGTGAGGCGGTTCCGCGAAGAGTTCGGCGTGGATGTCTATCTCGGTCAGGCGTCGTTCGTCAGCCCTTCCGAGGTCGAAGTCGGCGGGCGCAAGCTGTCGTTCTCAAAGGCGGTCATCGCCACCGGCGGCAGGCCCGCCGAGCCGCCGATCCCGGGGCTCAGAGAGGCGGGATTCTATACCAACGAAAACATCTTCACTCTGACGGAACTTCCACGGCGGATGGTCGTCATCGGAGGAGGCCCGATCGGCTGCGAGCTGGCGCAGGCGTTTCGCCGCTTCGGCAGCAGCGTGACCGTGATCACAGACAGCGATCGCATCCTTCCGCGCGAGGACCCCGACGCCGTCGCGATAATCGAGGAGCAGCTTCTCTCGGAGGGCGTGACCCTGCTGGCCGGCGCCGAAGTGACAGGCGTCGAGGTTCGCGGATCGGAGAGGATTGTAATCAGTAAACGCGACGGCGTCGTATCCGAGACGACATGCGATCTGATCCTCGTGGCTGCCGGCCGTGTTCCGAACATCGAGGGGCTCAATCTTGAGGCCGCCGGCGTCCGCTACGACTCCTCGGGCGTCATCGTCGATGATCATCTGAGGACGTCGAACTCCTCGATCTATGCCGCCGGGGACATCTGCTCAAGATACAAATTCACGCACGTCGCGGACGCGATGGCCAGGGCGGTTCTCAGGAATTCCCTCTTTTTCGGACGGGCCCGCATGAGCTCGCTGGTCATCCCGTGGGTGACCTACACCGATCCCGAGATCGCTCACGTCGGAATGTACGAGGCCGACGCCCGCGCCGCTGGAATAGATGTCGGCACGATCACCGAATTTTTCGAGGATGTCGACCGCGCCATCCTCGACGGCGATGACGACGGTTTCGCGCGCGTCCATTACGATCGCCGATCGGGAAAGATTCTCGGGGGCACGATCGTCGCTCGGCATGCCGGCGAAATGATCGGAGAACTGACCCTTGCCATCACCAGCGGTCTGAAGATGGGCGCTCTGTCCGAAACCATTCATCCCTACCCGACACAGGCCGAAGTCCTGCGCAAGATCGGCGACGCATTCAACCGCACGCGCCTGACTCCCGGGGTTAAGAAATTGTTCGGGTGGTGGATGAAATATAAAAGTAGAAAGTAGAAAGTAAAAAGTAGAAAGGTTGTCGGGCAGTATGCATTAGAATACGGATGAGCGCTGATCGTGGTTTTCCGGCACTTTCTACTTTCTACTTTTTACTTTCTACTTATTTTTGA
>CALBSU010000045.1 GCA_937967285.1 uncultured Acidobacteriota bacterium | reverse complement strand
GGGTTCTTCGATCCGAGGCAGCCGGCTCTGGTGAGCGGTCTCGGGGCTCTGATCTCGACGCCGCAGGTCGCGCAGGCTCCGCGCACGGCAGATGAGGCACGCGAGCGCGCGCTGGCAGTGGCGCAGCAGGCCGAGCGGAGAAGTCAGCCGGCGATTCCTGAGGCCGAACTGCTGACGATCCTGACCGACATCGTCAAGAAGGACGCTGATCCGACTGTCCGGCAGGAGGCGCTCCAGGGGATCTACAGGATGCGCAGCGATGCGGCGATCAACACGCTGATCCAGCTCTATGACGAGACCTCGGACACGAAAGTTAAAACGGAGATCCTCGGCTATCTGGTCCGTCGCAACGGCGACAATTCGCGGGCGGTCTCGAAGCTCATGTCGATCGCGCGGAGCGAGAAGGACGAGACGCTGCGCAACAGGGCGATCCGCTCGCTCGGTTACGTCAAGGGCGACGAGGGAGCGGCCAACCTGATCCAGATCTACGACGGACTTCAGGATTCGAAGATGAAACAGACCGTCATCCGTTATCTGGCTTACAACAAGAGCCGCAAGGCGGTCGACAAACTGGTCCAGATTGCGAAGAGCGATTCCGATCCTGCCGTCAGGCAGTCAGCCGTTCGAGGGCTCTACGGGATCGACAACCGACTCTATCTCGAAATGAGAGAGGGGGTGGCTCCGAAGATCGGTCGAATCGAGGGACTCGGGGATCGGATGATCGATCTCGAGGGGTTGAAGGACCTTCAGGAGAGGATGGAGATCGAGATGCCGGATTTCCGGTTGCATATGGACCAGCTTCAGGACGAATGGAGGGAGAAGCTCGAACCGGAACTGCGCAGGCTGCAGGAGATGGACGGTATCCGTGTCCGCCCCAGATTGCGCGTCGCGCCGAAACCTGAAGCGAAGCCGGAGCCGAAGAAGGAGAAGACCTCGGTGGTCATCTGATTTTTCGACAAATTTGAACTACCAATATGCGCTCGGGCAGCGTGGGAGGCGGCGTCTCCCACGCCGGCTCACGGGCGCATTCTTTTATCGGTCGTTTGAAGGAGGCAGGAATGAACTACAGGATTTTCAGGGTTCTGGCGCTGGCGGTCTTCGCGACAGTTGTCTATGTTGCGGCACAGGCCCAGCCGGCTCGCAGTTACACCCGCGCGGACTTCGTGAAGGTCGAGGGAAGCGGCAGGCTGGAAGAGAGGATCGAGCGGGCGCTCGGGCAATCCCGCGGCGGCGAGGTCTGGGTGGCCTGGCAGATCCGGGCTCGTGACGGCGCGTCATACAGTCCCTTCGGCAACTTCAGCTACTACAACCACGGCATCAGGCTGGAGAGGCGCGATCCGCCGCAGGCGGCGATCTTTCTGCTGTCGGACGTCTCAGGATCGTCGCCTCAGTTCAAAGCGCTGACGATGCTCAATCTCGAGGATCCGTATGTCTTCGAGGATCGTCCGGTCTACTGGCTGGGAGATGCCGATGCGGCGCAGAGCATCGGTTATCTCGAAAAGAAGGTGCTGCCGGCGGGCGGCGAGGCGGGGCGCGGCGCACTGAGGGCGATCGCGGTACACGATTCGGCGCAGGTCGTCCCGCTGCTCAGGAAGATTGCGGCAGGCAGCGGCGATCAGCGCGGGAGCGCGATCTCGGCGCTGGCTCGGATCCGCACGGGTGAGGCCGCCGAAGCCCTGATCGCTCTCTACGATTCAGAGCAGGATGCCGCGGTTAAACGTGAGATCATCAGCGCCCTGTCGCGCAGTCGCGAACGCAAGGCGGCCGACAAGCTGACCTCGATCGCCAGAAACGATCCCGATCCCAAACTCAGGCAGCGGGCCATCCAGAGGCTCGCTTCGCAGTGATTGTTCGCAGGGACGAGGGATTCCCTCGCCCCTGCTACCCCTTACCGTGTGATTGCCAAACGCCTGATATCCCATTTCGTATGACATTGCATCATTAATATACATTCCAAACGCTCTCCATTCAGTCCTTGTCTCGGTTAAGTTGCTGATAGTATTAGGGTTTTTGAGGATTAATCTTCTCTGCTTTTCCCCGGCATCGTAGTTGCAGTTTATA
>CALBSU010000044.1 GCA_937967285.1 uncultured Acidobacteriota bacterium | reverse complement strand
CGCTCGAGCTGATCCAGGAAAGCCTTTGCGACCACCAGTCGAGCCGGCCATTCGATCCGCTGCTGGTTCTGGACGTTGAGCTCGGTAAACTGCACCGACTTCGCGGCATCGATCTCGTTCTGCGTCAGAAATTTGCTCGGCGTCAGCTCGAAGATATCCAGTCCGCGGGCGATCTCGGAAGCATAGATGCTCCCGTTGTACCAGTAAGCTGACCAGTCGCCGGCCAGGACCAGCATCTTCGGATCGATCGGTCCGCGATCGAAATATGCGATTTCGACCGGATGGTTCGCATCGGTGAAGTCCATCACCGAGATGCCGCCCTGATACCATGCCTGCACCTTGATATCCCGCCCGGGAACCGGAACGAGCGATCCGTTATGAGCCACGCAATTCTCTGTGTCGCTCTGCGCGGCAGGCATCTTGTAATAGCTTGCGAACTTGAGCTTGTTGTCCTTGAGATGAAATACGGCATTGGCGCCCCAGACGTTCGGATCGGTCAGGCGGCAACGCGCGCCCATTCCCCCTCCCCACTCATCTGTAAAGACGACCTTCGATCCGTCGTTCGAGAAGGACGCCGAATGCCAGTAGGCATAGTTCGGATCGTTCACGGCATCGATGCGCTTCGGGTTAGCCGGATCCCTGATATCCAGCAGGATGCCGTTACCGGAGCATGCGCCGGCCGCCAGCCCGATCTGCGAGTAGACGGTTATGTCGTGGCACTGATCGCTGTCGGTTGGTTTCTCGAGGCCGTCCTTGCCATGCGTGCCCCCGCTGCTCAGAGCATTGAGGACGCCCGTCCGCGGATCCATGAAGACGCGAGGACTGGAAACTACTTTTGCGTTCTGCGGCGCCGCCACGGGCACCTTGATCACCTCGATACGAAACAGCGATGTGTTCGGGTCCTTGTCCGGAGCCTCGCCTGAACAGCCGGCCAGCTCCTCGCCCTGGCGAACGAAGGACGTGCCGGAGACGTAGATATAGACGTTCTTCTTGTCCTTCGGATCGACTACGAGAGTATGCGTGTGAGAACCTCGACAGGTTTGAACAGCCGCCACCTGCTTCGGATTCCTGATGTCCGAGATATCGAAGATTCTCACGCCGCGGAAGCGGTCCTTGTTGGGCGCGGGAATCGGCGGGCCTTTCATCTCGGCCGGCGGCGGGCCCGGCGGGAATCCCTGAATGCCGCAGTCGAGGCGGCCGTTCGGCATCTCGACCGACATGAACATGAGGTTCCTGTAGACCGACACATCACCCTGCCCGCCCGGACAAACCATCGAAGTCACCAGGCTGGCTTTGGCGGGATTCGAGATGTCATAGATATTGACACCGTAAAAATTGCCCATGAACAGATGGTTTCCACGGAACGCAAGGTCCGTGTTGGCAAACGCCAGTTGAGCCATCACCATCTGGAACGGCTTGGGTATCATGGCCGCGTTGGGAATACCGAGGGCCCCAAGGGTGTTCTGCACTTTCGGATCACTGGGATCATCGGCGCTCAACTGAAACGGGCCGGGCTTCTTGAGCAGCAGGATGTGTTTCATCCCCATCGATGCTTCTCCCGCATCGTAGAGTCCCGGTTTCAGTTTCGATCGCGGGTCGTTGCCGTCGGCTCCGGTCATTCCGGCGGGAAGCGGCGGCGCAGGCTCAAGGGCAAACGGATCATCCTGAGCTTTCTTCTGCTCGATCTTGGCATCCGCCGCCTTAGCCGGCTCCTGCTGGGGAGTCTGAGCCTGAAGGCCCGCGACAGACATCATCATTAATAGAATGGAGACCGCAAGTATGCGGAACGCCGGAGAGTGTGCTCGATTCATCGTTTTTCCCCTGAAGTTATTTTTTCAACCATTTTCTGCATGACTCGGATTTCGGCGCGCTGGCCGCTGTCCACGTCGGTAGCGAAGTTGAACAATTCGGCATCCTGTCCCGATCCCGCGGCGCCGAACAGATCCCTGACCATGATCAGAGCGCCGTCGTGGTGTTGAATCATGCCTTTCAGAAACAGAATGTCGAACTCTTCGCCCTTCGCTTTCCTGAGAGTTTCCATCTGCTCGGCCGAGAGCATTCCCGGCATCATCGCCCCGTGCGACATGTGAGCGTGGTGCGAATGATCGGTCGGAAGCTGCTGTCCCCGTGAGACTAGCCATCGCTTCATGAACTGTATCTCGTCGGCCTGCGAATAGCTGATCCGCGCACCGAGCGACCGGACTTCCCTGTTTTCGGTCCGCGAATCGATCAGCGCCGTCATCTCGACCGCCTGCTCGTGATGCGTGATCATCCCCTGCATGAAACTGATATCGGCCGCGGAGACGGGCGGCAGCTTGGCGCGCGTCGTCGATGGAAGGACCTTCGTCGGCTTCCCCGGCGCTCCGGGCTGAACCACAACCGGTTCCGATGGTTTCGGCTCCTGCGCCTGAACGCCCGCGGGCGAGAGGACAACCAGAAACAGGCACACACCCAGACACGGCTCAAACCACAGATGACTGCTCATTGTGTGAGAAATAAAACGAGGTAAGTTCTTGAACATAGCAGCGCTCACATTACCATACTCCATAAAAAGTGCATATCAACCGGAAGCGGACATGTTTCACCGCCTCCCATCTCTAACAATCGTTGTCGATCAGTCCATTCATTACGCACGCTGCCCTGTAATTGTTCAAATCTTCGTTTCGCCCCAACCGGTAACCCATCCCCTCCTTCTGAGCCGAGCGGTGCGCGGCCTCCGCGAAGACCTGTGCGTCGAGGACCTCGTTCTGCGTCACGGCAAAGGCATTACCGCTCTCGATATCCGCGCGAAACTGCTCGTGTGCGCGACGATAGGCGATCTCGAACCGCGGTAGAAACTCCGGATACTCTCCCGCCGGATATGTCATCTCGAAGGTTTTGGACTCGGGATGCAGTCTGCCGTCGGGTTTCCATACCTCCACGTGGATGGGGCCCGGGTAACCGGCGAAGCGTCCCGTGTGGATAGTCCCTTTTGTCCCGATGATGTATGTCTCGTTGTTGTAGCCGGAGGAATGGGTCCGGCTGAGATCGAGTCGCCCCAGCACGCCCGATGGAGTGGTGAAAGTGACGAAAGCAGTGTCGCCGCCCTCATCGATCGGGCTCGAGTATGCCCGCGTGTGATGGACGCTCGCACGGACCTCGTTCGGGAATTCATCCAGCAGGAAGATCGCTTCGTCCGCGACATGGATTCCCATGTCGATGATCAACCCTCTGCTCGAGTATGTCGCCGGCGGAGGATACTGGTCGCGAAGCACGCAGCGGATTTCGCGAATATCACCGATCAGGCCGGATCGGATCAGTTCCCGCGTGTAGAGCAGCGCCGGATCATAACGCCGTTGCAGCCCGATCTGGATCAGGCGCGGATCCCGACCGACCGCTACTACAAAATCGAAAGCCTCAACCAGATCGTCAGTCAGCGGCTTTTCGAGATAGACCGGAATCCCCGCCCTGACGAACGGCAGAGCGTCCCTGGCGTGATGCTTCGTGTGCGAGGCGATGATGACGGCATCGAGCTCGCCCGCCGTCTCCCGGACCATC
>CALBSU010000043.1 GCA_937967285.1 uncultured Acidobacteriota bacterium | reverse complement strand
ACGATGCCTTCCAGTCCGAGAGCTTGCCCGTCTCCCACCACGCCGGCGCGCTCCAACCGGAAGCATTTCCAGACTCATCCCAGATCTGCGCCTGCCACCAGACTCTCTGCCCCGATTTCAAATCCGGCCCGCCGTAAATCAGATTGATCGAATCCCCAGAGGTCACTCTGCCTGAATCCCAGATCAGATTGCGACCGGCGGTGAGATCGCTTTCGCTGCCGGCCGCGCGAATCCGGTATGCCGCCTGAATTACGCCGCGCCTGTTTGAGACGATCTTCCAGCTCAACCTGGGCTTGCGGACGTCGATGCCGAGCGGGTTGACGGCGTACTCCGTCCGAAGGCCGGTAACTTTAAGATCGGCATCCTGCTGCGGAATGTAAAAAGGCATGAGGAAAAGAAAGGCGATTGTCGAACGCAGGATTATCGTAAGCATGATTGAACTCCAAAACGGTTATCATACGGTCGTTTTTTATCCACGAAGTAACACGAAGAAGACACAAAGATAGTCATCCTCTCTTTGTTTTTGTTCCATGGACAAAAGCCAGAGCTACCTCCGCATATCGTGTTATCCGGGGAATGGTTCATCCACGAAGTAACGCGAAGAAGACACAAAGATAGTCATCCTCTCTTTGTTTTTGTTCCATGGACAAAAGCCAGAGCTGCCTCCGCATATCGTGTTATCCGGGGAATGGTTCATCCACGAAGGAACACGAAGGACACACAAAGATGGGCTGATTATCTTTGTGCCCCTTCGTGTTACTTCGTGGATGATCTCCTTTTACATTCCCGGGCCGGTCGGTTTGAGCCGATAACTGTATGAATATTCGCGATCGCCCGGAATCCGATAAGGCGTCATCGGGTAGGCGCCGTTGACGCTCCAACTGTCGATGCCGCCGACTCCCATCTGGCGCCAGTCTAGATTGAGAAAGATCTCGGGGTGACGCCGCATCTGGAAGGTGTAGGCGGCACGCTCCAGATCGGCCTTCGAGTAGTGTTTCGCGCCAACGCTCAACGCGGGCGCACCGACTGCCATCAGCCCGATGCCCCGCGCGTTCGTCAGTTTGACCCAACGAACATCGACCTTGTTGCCGTTCTCCTGCGGGCGCATGTTATCGATCCACTCCTTATCGACCGTGCTTCGATAAACGCCGACCGGTTCGAACTGGCGGTCGATATAGGTCGGATGAGGCCCGCGGCCGTACCATTCGATGTTCTCGAGCCCGGGCGCGAGGACCAGTTCGGTCCCGAACCGCGGCATCATCGGCGGCTTCTTCGCTCCCGGTTTGTAACTGCATTCGACCACGATATCGCCCGTCCCGAAGATGTCGTAACTCATCGTGTATGAGGCATCGACCTGAGGCAGCGATGCCCGGACGGTGATTCTGGCCTGGCCCGGATTGACGCGTTCGATGCTGACATTGCCCGGCTGCCACTCGGGTCCGGCATCACGCCAGATGGTGATATTGTCACCAGCCTTGCGGGCTCCGCGGTCATTGCTGGTCGGGGCGCGCCAGAAATCGGGGCGCGGACCGCGCTGCAGCAGATCGACGCCACGATAACGGAAGCCTGTGATTACCGCCTCTTTCCTGTCGAACCTGAGCGTGAATTCCCTGCCCTTGAACTCGACCTGATCCTGACGCTCCGCGATTTCGAGCGGGACGTTGACGGCAAGTCCGGTGGACGGTGCCGGCGCGGCGATCGGCAGCGCGAACTGATCCGTTGCAACCTCGTGCCCGGCTTTGGCCCACGCCGTATCGCGTTTGAGCCTGAAACTAAGATTGAGCCAGTACTCGACACCGGGCTTCGGTTCGATCCGCGGCAGCGCGAGCTGAAACTCCTTCTCGCCGCGCGGCTCGATGTCGAGAACCGGCAGCGTGCCGCGAGCAACGATCGGGCCGTCACCCCTGACCTCCCATGCGCCGGCGGCGAGCTCCTTCGGATTGATGAAGTCGTGCCAGTTTTTGACCTTTATCCGGCCGGTTTTGAGATCGACCGGCTCCGTGTGCAGGTAGCGATAGACGTGCTTGATCGCATACAAACCGGGGTGCGGCTTGCGATCGGCCGAGACCAGGCCGTTGCAGTTGAAATCGTTGTCGTTGCGAACTCCGTTCTTGTCCTCCCACCAGCCGCCGTACGCCATAAAGGTTCTGGCCGATGTGTTGGCTCGATATTCGGCCGGGACATCGACCCTGAGCGCCTGATCGACCCAGTCCCAGACGAAGGCTCCCTGCGCGTTGCGAACGGAGTAGAAGATGTCCCAGTACTCCTTCAATCCTCCGTTGCTGTTGCCCATGGCATGCGTGTATTCGCAGAGGATGAGCGGAGTGTCGGGTTTCGCCGCGGCGATCTGCCTGACGCGGTCCGGCGACGGATACATATACGAGTTGATGTCGAAGTTCGATCCGCCGAGCGACGACGATCCCTCGTTGTGGAAGGGCCGGCCCGGATCGCGCCGCCTGGCGTACTGATAAGCCGCGGCCGCATTCGGCCCGTCGCCCGATTCATTGCCCATCGACCAGATGATGACCGAGGGGTGGTTCTTGTCGCGTTCGATCATTCGCTCGACTCGATCCAGATATGCCTTCTGCCAGGCCGGATCGTTGGTCAGCCGGTTGAGCTTCGTATTGCCGTAATGGTGAGTCTCGATATTGGCCTCGTCCATCACGTACAGGCCGTACTTGTCGCAGAGCGCATACCAGGCAGGGTTGTTCGGATAGTGCGACGTCCTGACGGCGTTGACATTGAACTGCTTCATCAGGCGGATGTCTTCGATCATCAGGTCGACCGGGACGACCTTGCCGGTTTCGGGGCTGTGCTCGTGCCGGTTGACTCCTTTGACCAGAATCGGCCGGCCGTTGACCAGCAACTGCCCGTTTCGAATCTCGACTTCGCGGAAGCCGACATCCTGCGGGATGACTTCGAGCACGCGCCCCGCGCCGTCCTTCAGCGTCAGCAGCAGCTTGTAGAGGTTGGGCTCCTCGGCCGTCCATTTCAGCGGATTCCGGACCTCGATCGAGAAATCGACGGTCGCTTCGGCCTTGCCGCCCGTTTCGATCGTGGCCGTCGCGGACGGGCCGGCCGTTGCGCCCTTCGCATCGAAGAGCTCCGCCGTCAGCGAGAGCTTCACGCCCTTCTCAGCCGCATTCGCGAGCGAGGCTTTTACCTTGAGCGAGGCGTCGCGGTAAGCGTCGTCCAGATCGGTCCGGACCTCGAAATCACGGACGTGCTGATCCGGTGTCGACCACAGGAAGACCTCGCGGTAGATGCCGCTCATCCGCCACATATCCTGATCTTCGAGGAATGCTCCGTCGCCGAACCGGTAGACCTCGACGGCCAGCAGATTGACGCCCGGC
>CALBSU010000042.1 GCA_937967285.1 uncultured Acidobacteriota bacterium | reverse complement strand
CACCGGTTTCCGATCGCCGAGGCGGCCGGCGCTTACGACATCATCACCGGCAAGACGCGCGAGAACTACCTCGGAGTCCTGATCAAATATGATGCGGCTGAACGGAGCGATCGGCCGAGACTGATCGAACTCAGCGGACCAGTCGCCCGCGCCGATGTCCGGATCGGCATGATCGGGGCCGGCAATTTCGCAAAAAGCGTGCTGCTGCCGCGACTGGCCGGGATCGAGGGAGTCGCTCTGGCCGGAATCGCCACCGCGACAGGGCGGAATGCCAAGGCGATCGGCGAGAAGTACGGGTTCGGCTTCTGCACGACCGATTACCGTCAATTGCTCGAACGCGACGAAGTCAACACGGTGCTCATCGCGACCCGACACGATACTCACTCCCGCATGGCAGCGGAGGCGCTGAGATCGGGCAGAACGGTCTTCGTCGAAAAACCTCTGGCGATCACGGTCGAGGGGTTGCGCGAGGTCGAAGAGGCCGTCGCCTCATCCGGCGGCAGGGTGATGGTCGGCTTCAACCGCAGGTTCTCCGGGCTGGCCGCGGGAATGAAGGATTTTCTCGCAGCGCCGCTGGCGATAACCTATCGGATCAATGCCGGCGCGATACCGAAGGAGAGCTGGATTCAGGGAGAAGAGGGCGGCGGCCGGATCGTCGGAGAGGTCTGCCATTTCGTCGATTTCATCCAGTACCTGACCGATGCGGAGCCGACAGAGGTCTTCGCAGTTGCATCGGTTGCAGGCAATGACACGCTGAGCATCGTCCTCCGAATGAGCGACGGATCGGTCGCCAACATCAATTATTTCTCGACAGGCGACAAGTCGTATCCCAAGGAGCGGATCGAGGCATACGGCGGCGGCCGCATCGCCGTGATCGACGACTTCAGGACGCTCGAGACCTCGCACGACGGAAAACGCAGGACCGTCAAGAAGCTCTCGCAGGACAAGGGATTCGATGAGGAGCTGAAATCCTTTGTCGAGGCCGTGAGGTCTGGAACCGCGATGCCGATCTCGTGGCGCAGCCTGGCGCTGACCACGCTGGCAACCATCCGGATCGAGGATTCGCTGAGGAGCGGCCGGCCCGAGAAAGTCGAACTGTGAATCCGCTGCTGCTGCTCAGAACGCTCGGACCTTTGCGCTGGGAACAGCTCGTCTACAGGCCCGTTCGAATCGCCCAGTACCGGATCTATCGACAACTGCCCTCGCTCGCTCTACTGCCGCGAGCATCGTCGGCTCCGCTGCCTGACGGCGTCGCCCTTCTGCGGCGGAAATTGCGCGAACAGTTCGTTCATCTGCAGCATGCTCATCCGGCCGTCACCGAGGGCAGCTTCACCTTTCTCAACCGAACCGTCGAAATCGACGTGATCGACTGGAACCGGAGATACGAGAGCCATCTCTGGAACTATCATCTGCACTACTTCGACCAGACGGTCGGCGCGGCGTTCGAGTTCGCGGAAAAGGGCGATGATCGCGCGATGCTGATCTGTCAGCGGATGATCGAGAGCTGGATGCGCGAGGCGAGGATCGGAATCAGCGACGGATGGGACGCGTACCCGATATCGCTGCGCGCGGTCAACTGGATCTACGCCTGGTCGCTGATCGAAGGCGAATGGCCTGATCGGCGGTTCCTCGAGAAGATGGCGGCGAGCATTTACGCTCAGCTCGATTTTCTGAGCCGCCATCTCGAACTTCATCTGTTGGCAAATCACCTGCTCAAAAACATCAAGGCGCTCGTGGTCGGCGGGATCTTCTTCGGCAAACGCGAGTGGATCGAGACCGGAGCGCGGCTGCTGTGGCGGGAGTTCGACGAGCAGGTGCTCGATGACGGCGGTCATTTCGAGCGCTCGCCGATGTATCACGCTCAGACGACGGCCGATTTTCTCGAGTGTTTCGCGCTGCTCGGCGAGGCTTATCCGAGCCTGGTCCCGGCGGGGACCGAGGAACGGCTCCGCGGGATGGCGGGATTTCTGGAAGCGATGACCGGCCCGGACGGGAGCCTCGCGCTCTTCAACGATTCTGCCAACACCGGACAGTACCGGCCCGGCCCGCTGCTTGACGCCGCCGAACTGATCTGCGGATATCGACGGGGCGCTCACTTGCGCGCTTTTCCCTCGACCGGATATTTTTCATGGGCGTCCGATGAGGGGAATGAAAAGATGATAGTCGACGGCGGCCCGCCATCGGTCGGGTACAACGCGGCTCACGCGCACTGCGATCTGCTGAGTTACGTTCTCTGGATGGACGGACACCCGCTGATCGTCGATTCGGGAGTCCACGGTTACGGCGGCGATCGTTACCGCGAATACTGCCGATCGACGCGAGCGCACAATACCGTTCTGTTCGACGGGATCGAACAGTCCGAGATCTGGGGAACATTCCGGATGGGAAGACCGGCGAGACCTCTCGATGCCGCGGCGCGGGCCGATGGCGGGCGGTGGAGCTTCAACGGCTCTTTCAGTCGGTTCGACGGCCGGATCACGCACCGGAGAAGCATCGAACGGGACGACGATGGAAAGTGGACGATCACCGACAGCGCCGATGCGGCGGCTCGCGCGGATAGTTTCATCCACCTGCATCCCGGTCTCGAAATGACGCGAGTCGATGAGCGGAACCTCGCGGTCGAATGCCGCCGCGGCAACATGGTTTATCGCATTTCAGCCTTCGAGGCCGACGGGGTCGAGGTCGTTTCAGGAAGCGGGAATCCCGTGCAGGGATGGCATTTCCCCGATTTCGGGATCGCGCAGGAGTCGCCGGCGATCCGCTTCAGCTATCAGATCGAGGCCGGACGCCGGTTCGGTTACACGATCGTCAGGAACGGATGAGGATCACATTTCTCTGCCAGTATTTTCCCCCCGAGATGGGCGCGCCGTCGGCGCGGACCAGCGAGCATGCGCGTCACTGGGTCAGGCTGGGCAGCGAGGTCACCGTGATCACGGGGTTCCCGAACCATCCGACCGGCATCATCCGCCCGGAATATCGCGGTTATTTCACGAAGCGCGAATCGGTCGACGGGATCGATCTGCTGCGGACGTGGATCTACTGCGCGCCGAACAAGGGATTTCTCAAGCGGATCATCAATTTCCTGTCATTCTTCCTGTCATCCTTCACGCTCGGCGCGATACTGACGCGCCGGCCGGACGTGATCATAGGAACATCGCCGCAGTTCTTCTGCGCGGTCTCGGCATACCTGCTGAGCATCATCAAGCGCGTGCCGTTCGTCTTCGAGGTGCGCGACATCTGGCCGCAGTCTGCGGTCGAGCTCGGAGCGCTCAGGAACAGGGCGGTCATCAGGATTCTCGAAGCGATCGAGATGCACCTCTACCGTCGAGCCGCGCTGATCGTCATCGTCGCCGAGTCCACGCTCCCTTACCTGATCGAGAAGGGGATCGATCCCGCCAAAGTGGCGATCATCCCGAACGGCATCGACGACGAATATCTGGCGTCGGCCTCGGCGACTCCGGAAGCGGTGAGGGCCGAGACAGGGACCGAGGGCAGGTTCATCGTCTCGTACATCGGGACGCACGGCATGTCTCACGCCCTGGGAGTCGTCTTGCAGGCAGCCGCCCGTCTGGGCGATGATAAGTCGATCCAATTTCTTTTCATCGGCGAGGGCGCTGAGAAGGCGGCCCTCAAGGCGCAGGCGGCATCGATGGGACTGACCAACGTGGCGTTTATCGATGAGCAGCCGCGCGAGAGGCTCCTGGCCTTCTACCGCGCGAGCGATCTGAGCATCGTTCCGCTCAAGCGGCTGCCGATCTTTCGCAAGGTGCTCCCGTCGAAGCTCTTCGAGCTGATGGGAGCCGGCTGCCCGATAGTCTGCAGCGTCGAGGGAGAAGCGGCGCGTCTGGTCGAGAAGTCGGGCGCCGGCGTCTGCATCGAGCCGGAGAATGTCGATGCGCTGGTCGACGCCATCCGCGCCCTGCGCGCTGATTCCGAGCGCCGGGATCGGATGCGCCGCGCCGGACAGCGCTTCGTCAGGGCCGGTTATCTGCGCTCGACGCTCGCGGCCGGATATCTCGAGAGCCTGAGCCGGGTTGTCGGTAAGAGATAATGATTACTTACATAACGCTATTCATACTGTCTTCAGTGCTTTCGTTTCTGCTCACGCCGATCGTCCGCAGAAAAGCCCTCGCCTGGGGCGCGGTTGCGGTGCCGGATGAGGGGCGGCACATCCATCGCCAGCCGACGCCGAGGCTCGGCGGCGTCTCGATCTACCTCGCATTCATGCTCGCGCTGGCCTGCGTTCCGTTTCTCGGCAACCTGGTCAGCGACACGTTCCTGGCCAACCGGCAGCTTCTGGTCGCGCTGCTCGCGCCGGCGACGCTCGTCTTCGCGTTCGGAATCTATGACGATTTTCGCAGCGCCGCCGCGCCGATCAAGGTGCTTTTTCAGACAGCCGCGACGCTGATCGTCTTTCTCAGCGGATACCGGATCGAGAATCTTTCATCGCCGTTCGGCGGCATGTGGGAGCTTCCGATCTACCTCAGTTTTCCCCTGACCTGGCTGTGGATCGTTGGCATCACCAACGCCTTCAACCTGATCGACGGAATCGACGGGCTGGCGGCCGGTGCATCGGTCTTCGCGCTGCTCTCGATCCTGATCTTTTCGATCGCCCAGGGGAATCCCGAGATCAGCCTGCTGGCGGTGGTTCTGGTCGGGGCCGTGATCGGATTTCTGAGATACAACTTCAATCCGGCGATGATCTTCCTCGGCGATTCGGGAAGCCTCTTTCTGGGTTTCATGGCGGCGACGCTTTCGCTGGCCGGTTCGCAGAAAGGCTCGACGATCGTGGCGATTGCCATCCCGCTGGTCTCGTTCGGGCTGCCGGTGACGGAGGTCGGGCTGTCCCTGCTGCGAAGATTCCTCAGCGGAGCCCCGCTGCTGGCCGGCGATCGCGGCCACATCCATCACCGCCTGCTCGAGCGCGGGATGACGCAGCGACAGGCTGTGATCCTGCTCTATGCCGTCTGCGCCGCCTTCACGCTCTTCGGTCTCATGCTGCTCAACCCGCAGCGCAACATCGGCGCGCTGATCTTCTTCGTCCTCGGCGTCGGGATCATCTTCGGAGTTCAGCATCTCGGCTATGCGGAGTTCAGCGAACTGGGCAATCAGATCAGGCAGGGAGTCTCGCGGGGACGCAGAGCGCTCGCTGTCGGAGTCCGTTTCAGGCGGGCCGGTAATGATCTCGGTGCGGTCGTCACGCCCGATGAGCTGTTCACGGCACTCGACGGCATCTTCGAGACCAACGAATTCGACTGCGCGGTGCTGCAGCTCGAGTCCCTCTCACCGGTCTTCGATGCGCAACTGAAGCGTTACGACACGATGGCCGAATGGGCCGACAAGCCAGGCATCATCTGGATCGGCAAGCGCGATGCCGTCTACATCGACGAAATCTTCAATTCCAGCTCCTGCTGGACTCTCACCCTGCCGCTGATCGACGACGAATCGAACAGGCTCGGGACCATCACCTTCTATCGCAACCTGTTCGATGAGGTCCCGGCCATCGACCTCGGACACATCTGCATCACGCTGCAGCAGGGCCTGAGCGGCGCGCTCTCGCGCATCCTCGCCGGCGTCGAAGTCAGATGATCCCGATCAGGAATGGTAGGGCATCGGGATGAAGCTCTCGTCTTCCTGATGCTTGCGCTCCCATTTCAGGAATTCGTAGTAGCCGCAGCGCCGCTCTTCGGGATAGGCCCGGCAGACCGTCGGTCGATGCTCGTAGATCGTGCAGCGCCGCTTCGTCGGATGCAGGAATTTGCAGGTGCTCTTGTAGACGTGGTCCTTGCGGTGACGCAGTACACGATGGCCGTAGTCCTCGATGTACTTCGTGAATTTCTCTTCCGCTTCCTCGTAGCTGAGGTTGAAGCCCTTCGCCAGACGCCGGATATCGCGTTTGGTGACGACTATCCAGTCGTAGGAGCAGCAGTAGGCCGGGCATTTGGTGCAATCATAGAGGACGCGGAGCGTCTTCTTCGATGGTTCGTCGTTGATAACAGGTAAAGAGGTCTTTGCCATAATTTGATGATTGATGAGTCTGTGATCGGACGGGCGCCGCGGCCCTGGATGAAATAAATAACATTCCGACATCCGTGCGGCAACCTGAATACTCTGTTAACAAAA
>CALBSU010000041.1 GCA_937967285.1 uncultured Acidobacteriota bacterium | reverse complement strand
GCGGTCGGAGCCGCCTTGAGGTATTTGTCATACCAGGCGAGGTATCTCTCCATGCGGTCCCTGACATAGCTCGGGCGGCGGATGCCGTGGTTCTCATTGGGGTAGATGATGAGCTGAGTATCGACGCCGAGGCTTCTGAGCGCCTGATACATCTGTTCGCTGCCGGCCAGCGGGACGTTGAAATCCTTTTCGCCGCACAGGAAGAGCGTCGGAGTCTTGATCCGGTCGGCGTGAAGGAAGGGATAGCCGAGTTTCTGGTATGTCTCCCAGGATTTGGGATTCCAGGGCGGCCCGATCTCGTTATCGTACTGGATGATGTACTGATCTGCGCCGTAGTACGAGACGGTGAATGCGGTGCCGGCGCCGCTGGTGGCGGCCTTGAAGCGGGTGTCGGAAGCGATCAGGTAATCGGTCAGGATGCCGCCGTAGCTCCATCCGCCGACGCCGAGCCGCTGCGGATCGGCGACGCCCATCGAGACGACGTGATCGACGCCGGCCTGCAGGTCTTCGACTTCGTAATGTCCCCAGTCGGCGAAGATCGCCTTCGAGAATTTATTTCCCCGTCCGGAGCTGCCGCGATAATTGACGGCCAGAACAGCATATCCGTTGGCCGCGAAGAACTGCCGTTCGAGGCTGAACGTATGCTGATCCTGGGCGTTGGGTCCCCCGTGGATCCTGAGCAGGAACGGGACGCGGGTTCCGGCGACATAACCGGCCGGTTTGGTGAGCAGACCGTGGACCTCGGTTCCGTCCTTGCTTCTGAAGCGGACTTCCTCGGTGGTTCCAAGCTGAAGTTCGGCGAAGAGCTCGTCGTTGTGACGGGTCAACTGGCGGAGCCGCCCGCCCTCCATGGCATAGATCTCAGGGTACCTGTCATCTCCGCCGGAGATGACGGCGGAATTTCCGGACTCCGAGGTCCAGCTCGAAACGACGACCGGAGGCGTCATCAGTCTTTCGACCCGCCCGCCCGCGACACCGACCCGCGCAGGGTAGACGGACATATCATCGACGACCAGAAATTCGATCGACTTGCCGTCGGCTGTGAAGCGCGGGGACGAGACGCCGCGGTCGAGATCCTCCGTCGCCCTGATCCGGTTCGACTGCCTGCTCCCGTCGGTCGGGACGACCGCCAGGTGGTCCATGTTGTATGCGTTGAATTTCAATTCATCAGACTCGAGGAAGGCGATCCACTTGCCGTCAGGGCTCCATTCGGGCCGGGAGCGGCCGGTGCGGATCTCGTTCTTCGTCAGCGCGATCTCTTTTGCGCCGGGCTTCGCCTCGGCGACATAGATCTCGCCGCCCGGATTCCGGTCCGGATCTGAATCGTGATTGCTGATGAAGGCGATCCGTTTGCCGTCGGGAGACCATGCAGGCGACGATTCGTCCCATTTCCCCGTCGTCAGCCGATCGAGCTTCTTCGTCTCGATCTCGAAGAGATAGATGTAGGAATGGCGGTCCGACCGGAGAAATCCCTGGCCGTCCTGTTTGAACTTGTAGCGGTCGATGACGATCGGCTTGGGAGCTTTGGGTTTTGCCGGAGGCGCGCCCTCGGCATTCTCGTTATTCTCCGCCTCGGGATCGGGATCGCCGACCACAAGGGCCAGCCGCTTCGAGTCGGGTGACCACTCGTAGCTCTGAAGCCGTCCCTTGACGTTGGTCAACTGGAAAGCCTCGCCGCCGTTGCGGTCGAGCAGCCAGACCTGATTTCCCTTTGCCTCGCCCTTGCGCGAGGAGGTGAACGAGAGATACCGGTTATCCGGACTCCAGCGCGGAGACGATTCGCTCTCCTGCCCCGAGGTCATCTGCTTCACAGTCTGTCCGTCGTAACTGACCATCCAGATGTGCGATCCGCTCTTGTCCTCCTTGACGTCGATGTTAGAGAGGACGTAGGCGACCCACTTGCCGTCAGGAGAGACCTGCGGATCGCGAACATCGCGCAGTCGAGCAACGTCGTCCAGTTTGAGCGGTCGCCTGGCTGTTTGAGCCGACTGAACTGCCTGGTAACTGAGCACAAAAGCCAGCAGAAGGAATGGAAAGATGAATCTTCGTGTCGATTTCATGACGGGGATTACCTCCGGAATTTATTCGCGATGTCGCTCGATTCTGATCCGTTTCTTTAAAGTGAACGTAAAAGCTCAGCCCGGGAGGAAATTTATTCAGACAGGATTAACAGGATTTATCAGGATTTACAGGATTATATTGAAAAAT
>CALBSU010000040.1 GCA_937967285.1 uncultured Acidobacteriota bacterium | reverse complement strand
GTGAGAGAAATTATCTCGCCTACTCGCCCACGCTGACCGAAATCCCGAATTATCACGTCTCGGAACGGTTCGTCCCTGTCAAGTTTGAGTAGAAAGTAGAAAGTAAAAAGTAGAAAGGCGAGGAATAGCGTGCTTTTTACTTTCTGCTTTCTACTTTTTACTCGGATTACCACCCATACCTTCCCGCCTCGATCAGATGATCGGCGATCCGCCGCCGGATCGAGATCGTTTCGATCGGCCGGCGCAGGCTGAGCCGTTCGATCGCGCGGTAGAGGCGGTTCGAGTCTGGTATCGCCGCGGCCAGATTGCGTGCATTGCGGGCCACGCGCTCGGCCGCTTCATTGGCATAGGTGCGGGCGATGTCGATCATGATCTCGGTTCCGAGATCCAGCCCGTTGTGGGCGATCGTCTTTTCGGTCCTCAACAGGGCGCTCTCGATGGCATATGCATCGCAGACGATATCGGCGACCAGGGCGACAGGCTCCTGTTCCTCGTTCAGCCGTTCTCCGAAATGCTGGCGGAGGATCGCCAGCGACAGGCGGGCGGTCTCCTTGACGTTGTTCAGAACGCGGTGAGTGAAGGCCAGTCCGTCGGTGCTGACGTCTATCTCGGTATGATCGATGATCTCGTTCAGTGTTTCATCGAGGTTCGGCAGGTGCTCCCTGGCCGGCCCCTTGAGCAGCCGCGTCGGGATGATGATCCTGTTGATCTCGTTGGTCCCCTCGTAGATGCGCGTGATTCGGGCGTCGCGATAGGCGCGCTCGGCCGGATAATCCTTCGAGTAACCGTATCCGCCGTAGACCTGCACGGTCTCGTCCGTCACCATTGCCAGGGCCTCGCTGGTCCAGACCTTGATGATCGAACATTCGACCGCGTACTGTTCGATCGCCTTGAGGGCCTGCATCGGATCGGCCGAATCGATATTCTCGAGGGCCGTGTCGATCATCCCGAGAGTGCGCCAGACGATCGCGTCGCCGACGAAGCACCGGATCGCCATATCCGCCAGTTTCTGTTTGATCAGGCCGAAGCTCGAGATCGGACGGCCGAACTGATGGCGCTCCTTTGAATAAGCGATCGCGTGGTTGAGCGTGACCTTGGCGCCGCCGATGTTGCGGCTCCCGAGCTTGAGGCGTCCGAGGTTGAGGATATTGAAGGCGACGACGTGGCCTCTGCCGACCTCGCCGAGAACGTTCTCCTTCGGCACGAAGCAGTCCTCGAGCATGACCGCCGTGGTCGAACTGCCGTCGAGGCCGAGTTTCTTCTCTTCGTGTCCGGTGACCAGACCCGGTCCGCGCTCGACGATGAAGGCTGTGAATTTGTCACCGTCCACCTTGGCGAAGATGATGAAGACATCGGCGAATCCGCCGTTGGTGATCCACATCTTCTGCCCCCTGAGAATGTATCCGCTGCCGTCTTCCGTCGGCGTCGCCTTCGTTTTGGCCGCCAGGGCGTCGGAGCCCGATCCCGGTTCGGTCAGGCAGTAGGCGGCGATCAGTTCGCCCGTCGCCAGCCGGGGAAGATATTTCTCGCGCTGTTCGGGGGTCCCGAAGTAGACGATCGGCAGAGTCCCGATCGTCGTGTGAGCTCCGAGGCTGGCTCCGAACGACGGCATGACAGCAATCTGTTCGCCGACGAAAGCCGAGCTGACCTTGTCGAGACCCATCCCGCCGTAATCTTCGGGGATGTCGATCCTCAGCAGATCCAGTTCGCCGGCCTTGAGCAGCAGCTCGCGTGTGACCGCCCAGTCCTTGGCGTAGATCTGCTCGGCGCGCGGCAACACCTCCTTGCGCATGAACTCTTCGGCTACGGCGGCGAACATCCGCTGCTCCTCGCTGATGTCCTCGCGCGTGAAGATCTCCTCAGGATTTCGATCCTCATAGATGAAACTTGAACCCGGGATGACAGATGCGATTCCGGATATTGAAGGCATGACTACTTCCTTTCCTGATCTTGGGCGAACTCCCCGGTGAACCGGACCGGCGGATGTTCGCGGTGTGAGCTTGTGAGTTCTTAATTACTGCAAAAGGACGGACCCGATCATGATAGTTCGTCACGGCCCGAATGTCAGCCCGGATCGCTCCATCATCCGACATTTGAGCGACGGCCGAGACGGGCGACGGCGTAAACGACCATGCCGCAGATCAGCATGAACGAGACCGAACCGATGATCTTGATCTCGAAGCCGGTGATCCCCGCGATGATCGGAGG
>CALBSU010000039.1 GCA_937967285.1 uncultured Acidobacteriota bacterium | reverse complement strand
GCGCCCTGTTTGAGCACCTGCTCGGAGATCGACCGGCTGATCTGGACGTCGGAGAGCGATTCGTCCTTGGCGCCGCGCGATTTCTGCGCCTTGCAGACCAGCTCGGGCTCGGCCTTCGGATCGTTTTCGTCCGCTTCGAGCAGCATGATGTAGCCGCGATCGGCGGGCACCGCCTCGAAGACGCAGTCCATCGCCTGTTTGAGCGTATCTTCGAGCGAGAGTGGCGAGAGCAGCGTCAGAGAGACCCGGCTGATGATCGCCAGCGTATCGTCCTCGATCATCTGCGCGCGGCCCGGAATCGGAGTGAACTGAGTCCGGCTCGACGATTCGAATGATTGAAGGAGATTGGCCGCGGAGTTGCGCGAGCTGGCGGCGATGGTCGCCTCGGGGCGCTTGGAATCGTGCGAGTCGGAGAGCAGGATGCTGGTCCGGCCCTTGGCCGGCGCGGTGTCGGCGCGCTCGGAATACTCGATTTCGGTCTCGCCGATCCTGATCAGATCGTGGTCCTGAAGCTGGACCGGCGCGGTCAGGCGGTTGCCGTTATGGAGCGTCCCGTTGGCGCTCCCCAGATCGCTCAGCCAGTAGCTGTCGCCGCGGCTGCGGACCTCGGCGTGCAACCGGGATGCGAACGGATCCTCGACGCACAGATCATTGCGCGCCGAACGTCCGATGGTGGTTCTCAGCCGTGACAATTCGACAATCGAATCGCCATGTGATGGTGTCGCTTTGACGATCAAACGAGGCATAGAGGGGAATTCTCGTTGTCAGTTCAGTTCATTGAAGGCGCCCTTGTTGAGTGTACCGTCGTCTCTTCTGTTCTGTCCGTCATTGTTATTGTTGTTCGACTGGTTTCTCAGCATCTCCATCCGGCGCTTGTACTCTTCGCGGGCTGCTTTTTCGGTCCGTTGCGCGCCGCTCTGCGCGACCTGCACGTACTGGCCGCTGTCGACGCGTTTGTAGTAGTCATGTGCCTGCGCGTGCTGGCCCAGCCCGTAGTAGGCCGAGCCGAGAAAATAATAGAGGTCCTTGTCGTCGGGCGTCAGTCGCAAGGCGGCCAGAAATTCGTTGATCGAAGCGCGGAACTCTCTGACGTTGAGATAACGCAGGCCGAGCTTCTTGCGCGACTCGGCGACGACGCGCGGATCGGGACTGCTGTCCTCTGCGTCTCCGGTCACCGATTCGGGAGGAGTGAAATTCGGCTCCTGCAGATTCCGCTGCTGAATCAGGGCCACCGCCGACCCGGCATTGAGCTCCATCGGCAGGACGGGCGTCCGCCCGGTGTTCCTGCGCGGGCGACGCGGGCCTGCGTTGCCCGCGGTGTTCATCGTCTCGGCCTGGCGGGCCTCGATCGCTTCCAGCGCCAGAGCAGCCTGAACGCTGTTCTGGTCGAGGGCGATGATTCGCTGATATTCCGCGTATGCCGCGTTCCAGTTGTCGCGGGCGCGGTAGATCTCAGCCACCTGGAGCCGGGCTTCGAGCCGCTCCGGCGCGAGCCTGAGCAGCGCCAGGTAGACCTTGAGCGCCTCGTCCGTCTGTCCGGCGGTCAGGTGCGCCTGCGCCAGCAGGTCGTGGACGTTCGGATTGTTGGGCGTCAGCGAGAGCGCGCGCTGAAAATATTCTATCGCCTGATTGAAATTGCCGTGTTCGAGATCCTTCTCGCCGAGCTTGAGGTACTGCTGGCTCTGGTCCTCGACGCGCATCAGGTCGCGATCGCCGTCGAACTCGGTGTTCGCAGTCAGGATGCGGTCACGGAATCCGAAGTAGGTGATCATGGCGATGATCACGGCCATGCTGATCAGACCGATTCTCAGTTTCGATCCGATGCCGGAGGGCTTGAGGCCGGAAGCCTGAGCCAGCACGCTGGACGGGCCGTTGGGCGGAAGATGGCCGCCGCCTGTCGCCGTCTCGAATCTGTGTCGTCCTGAGGATACGTGATGTACAGGAGCAGCGTGACCGGAGGATTCCGGCTTCGCCATTCGTCCGGCGGCCGGCTCTTCGGCATGTCCGAGCAGCGGAGGAGCGGGTCTTTTCCCCGATCTCTTCAGAATCTCATCGATGTCGGGGCCGCTGACCGACTGCTCGATGATCTGATTCATCTGTTGTTCCTTCTTCATCGACGCTTCGATGATCAACGGACCGGATGCGCGGACCTTGCGCAGCGACTGGCTGATCGAGATCGGATCGGGAGTCTCCGAATTCTCATCGATCCCGGGAGGCGGGGCCTCGATCGCAGGCATTTCGCGGCTCGGCGATTTGGCGCTGAATTCGACATTGAGCGGCGCCGACGGCGTGGATAGAGTCGTCTGGTTGCTCAGATCGCTGCCGCACTGGCGGCAGAAGAGCGCTCTCGGCCCATTGGCGGACCCGCATTTCCCACAGTAGTTCATCGTCATGATTGTACCCCGTTGAAACCCATTCGCAATAACCGCCTCGTCGGGCAGGCTCAGGGGAATGCGATGATCAGACAATTCATACTATCGTTCGCTCAGGTCATCAGCGAACGCGTGAGGTGGTCAGTGCCTGACCACTGTCGTCTTTGCCAGCTTGTCATGCCAGCCCTGCTGGCCGGCATCGAACAGAATCCAGATGACGCCCAGCCCCAGACAGAGAAAAGAGACCGGATAGCCGACGATGTGGCGAAGCAGTGCGGTCTTGTAGTCGATCGGATCGCCGTCGGTGCGCACCACGCGCAGCCCGATGAAGTCCTTGCCGATGCTTCGCCCCTCCCGCACGTAAAGGTAGACCAGATTGTAAAAAATCAGGCCGGCCGTCGCCAGATATCCGATGATCACCACGAAGTCCGCAACTTCCGGGGCCATCCAGCTCCGCTTGATCCATGATGCCAGCAGCAGCGTCGCGGCCAATGATGAGATCACGATGATGTAATCGACCAGGAAGGCGCCGCAGCGGAGTCCGAAGCCGGCCGCTTCGCCGCCGATCCTCTTCGTTCTGCGAGCCGGAGTGCTCTGACTGGTTTCGAGGCCTTCCATGCGGGGCGTACTGTTCCTCAAATTCGATACCCTGGATCAGGAGACGACGAACTTGAGCGTCGTCTCTCCGAGCTTGAGTTCGTCGCCGCTGATCAGCATGTGCGGCTTGCCCTGGGATAATTTGACCGATCCGTTGACGAACGTCCCGTTGGCGCTGCCGAGATCCTCGATGAAGAACTGGCTGCCCTGGGCGACGATCTTGGCATGACGGCGCGAGACGCGCGCCGCCGGATCGTACTTAGAAAGATCAACTTCGGGCCGGATCCCGCGATTCGGATCCATACGTCCGATCAGGCTCTCGCCTTCTATGTTGAGCGGGAACTGGGCAGCCATCTCGTTGGTGCCCATCACGACCAGCTTGGCGGTCGTCTTCTTCGCAGGCTGTCTGGTCCCGCAATATGCGCAGAAGACATCCTCGGAAGAAAGCTCGCGTCCGCAATTGACGCAGCTGTTTGCCGGCCCGAAGCCCTGCTGGGTTTCGAAGATGGGCTGCGATGCCGGCTCGTCGCGCCGCCCTTCCTGCAGAAACCTCAAATGAGACTGGAGTTCCTGTCCGAAAGCCTTCGCCGAGGCGAAACGGTTCTCTGGTTTGTGCTCGACCGCGCGGCAGATGATCTCCTCCATCTCCGCTGAAATCGCCGGATTGAGCTGCCGCGGCTTGGGATTCTTCGTGAAATCGAAGATCAGCAGCGGATTGTCCTGCGGATCGTGACCGGTCAGCAGGTGGAACATCGTCGCGCCCAGTGAATAGATATCCGATCGCGCCTCGACGTTGCCGGCGAAGAGCTCGGGCGGCGCGTAACCCATCGTCCCGATCGCCGTCACGCCCTTCTGGGTCGGAGCGACGAACCTCGCGATCCCGAAATCGACCAGCATGATCCGGCTCGTCCGTCCGTCGATCATCAGATTGGCCGGCTTGAGATCGCGGTAGATGATCGGCGGCACCTGGGAGTGGATATAGTCGAGCACGTCGCAGGCGTCGATCGCCCATTTCGTCACCGTCAGCTCGTCGACCTTGCCGCCCGATGTGCGCTGCCGCGCCGCGAGGTCTCCGCCGTCGATGTACTTCATAACCAGATAGTAGCGGCCGCGGTTGGTGTCGAAGAAATACTGATAGATGGTCGGGATCGACGGATGATCGAGCCTCGCCAGCAGTTCCGCCTCGCGTTTGAAGTCCTCGATCGCTTTCGTGCGCGCCGATTCGTCGGCGAACATCTCGATCATCTCCTTGACGGCGACCGGGCGGTTGGCGAGGTTCATGTCCTCGGCCATGTAGACCGATCCCATACCGCCGCCGCCGATGCGCTTGACGATCTTGTACCTGTCCGCCAGCATCGTGCCGGGGGCGAGTTGGATTCCTGTTGGTGTGTTACCGGAACCTGTCATACGCATAACTCCGGTCCGCGCCGGCTCAGCGGGTGCGACCGTGTAATCGATTGGGGTGTCCTGCTGGGCGCCGCATTCGCCGCAAAACGGATCGCGAGGCGTTGTTGGAGCTCCGCATTCGGGACAGAATGGCATACTAGAATCAGCACTTTGGGCCGCCCGCTGAGTGCCGACTTGCCGCGCTCGGTACTCAGCACTCCGGTTTCAGCCATGGGTTTCAATTAAGGATGAATTTCAAAAAAGTCTTGCCGACAATGATCTCGTCGCCATTGTTGAGCGGTTGCTTGTTGCCCGGCAGCAGCCTCGGTCCGCGATTGATGAACGTCCCGTTGGTGCTGCCCAGATCCTCTATCAGGAACTGATTGTTGAGAAACTGTATCCTCGCGTGACGGCGCGAGACCTTCGCTTCCGGATCGTCCTGATCGAGGTCGATGTCCGGAAAGATGCCGCCGTCGGCATCCCAGCGGCCGATCATCGATTCGCTCCCGGCAATCGGGAACTCCTTGCCGATCTTTCCGCCGCGCTGAATGATCAGTTTTGCCCGGATCGAATTCTCGGAGACGGCGGCCTGGCCGCCGGGTGATCTTTCCGAACCGCTCTCCAGGGAACCGGTCGGCCCGTTGAAGGTCGTGGTCGGATTCTGCACCGCCCTCGATTGCGCCGGCGGATTCGCTCCCGATGACGGCGAGCGTACCGGCGGCGGCGGTGGCGTGTAGGGCGTCGCGGGCTTCGGCGTTCCGGCTTCTCGCGTGAAGGCCGGCGGCGGAGGCGGCGCGTTCTGCCCCGACATCTGGGACGGCAACTGCGGCGGCGGCGGAATATATGATGAACTTACGGTGGTCGATGCGCTGTTCAGCTTCTTCCCGCATTCATCGCAATATTCCGACCCATCCAGATTGTCAGTACCGCAATGATAGCATCGGATCATAGCTGCAATAGCCTCCGCTGGTGCGAAAACTCCGGGATAATCGTCGAATCTGTTCTCGGCCGGCGTCTCCGGGTTCCGTTCGATATTCTTCGTCTCTCAATCCGGCCGGATCCGGGGCCCGAATTCGGTCGCATTTCAGATATGCGGACCGGTTAGCCGTGCCCCGAAATCAGACTCACCATTCTACACAGAATTTACAGACGATGCCAGCTTGAGGTGCATAATTATCGGGCGCTGCCCAAGCCGCTTAAAATGAATGACTTGAACTAATTACGCGCGTGTACTCGACTGCGTCCTCTGCGCCTCAGAAGCCTGCAGTCTGCTTAACCGTCGGGAACGGTCGGCAATGGATGGCCCGGCGGGAGATCCCCCTAAAACTGATCCGGATCTTCCGGTGGATCCTCGTCGTCCGACAACGATGCCGGTGTGACGACATGGTCCTTGAAGAACCGGCCGGCGATGCTTCGATAGATGTCTCCGGCGATCTCTGCCGCATGTTTTCCCGCTGCGATCGAGCCTGAGGTGACGACGGTGACGACCAGTTTCGGGTCGTTGACGCTCGAAAATGATGTGAAGAGACCGCGTTTGTACCTGCCGGTACAGGTCCCCGTCTTGCCGGCGACCTGGCTGCTGGGATTATTGGCGCGTTTCGC
>CALBSU010000038.1 GCA_937967285.1 uncultured Acidobacteriota bacterium | reverse complement strand
CGGGCAGATACGACGGATCGATCAGCCTGCGAACCACCGGCAACTGACCGAAATGGTTCGAAGCGCCGACGCTGATCCCGCCATTGAATGAGATGATCGCAATCGCTACGATTGCGATGGCAATGATGGCGGAAACATACGTCGCCGCCCGGACAATCTTGTCTTTTTCCCTCTCCGGGTTGAACATCTTCTGTATCGGTTCCCTGAAAATGGATTCGCGAACGGTTTAGCGGAGAATAAGTCAAAAAACGGAAAGTTGAAACCCATGTCGGCACACGGCAATACTGAATGGAAAGTCCCGCGGGAAGATGCGGGCCTGAGGCTCGATAAATGGCTGGCGGCGGACGAACGGCTCGGCTCGCGGTCGCGCGCGCTGACCGCACTGGCAAAAGGCAAGATCTTCGTCGATCAGGCTGAACAGACCTCCGCCGACGCGGCCCGCAAGCTGGCCGGCGGAGAGACCGTCCGGTTGTGGATGGACCGTCCCGGCAGCTCACAGCGTCGTTACACAGAACGCCGCAGCTCCGGTCTCCATATCATCTACGAGGACGCCCACCTGCTCGTCGTCAACAAGCCGCCGGGGCTGCTCAGTGTTCCGCTGCCAGCCCGCCCCGAAGAGCCGTCCCTGCTCGATCTGGTCGAACAACATCTCAGGTCGCACCGCAAAAAATCGGCTTTCGTCGTCCACCGCATCGACAGGGATACCTCGGGACTCGTCCTGATTGCCAAATCCCCCCAGATTCAAAGACAGCTCAGGGAGCAGTTCGAACGCCGCGAACCCGCTCGCATCTACCTCGCCGTAGTTCACGGGCATCTCTCCCCTCCTTCCGGAACCTGGCGCGATCTGCTGGTCTGGGATTCTGAAGATCTGCAACAGCGACCCGCAAAGGGCAAGAAAGACGCCGGCGCGGCAAAGGAAGCCATCAGCCACTACCGGACCGTCGAGAAACTGCCCAACCACTCACTGATCGAAGTCAGACTCGAAACCGGAAAGCGAAATCAGATCAGAATTCAGGCGTCCATGCACAAACACCCGATCGTCGGCGAGAGAATCTATATCGATAAATCTGAAAAGCCCGCCGGCGCGCAACCGATCGATCGCCAGGCCCTGCACGCCTGGCGCCTCAGATTCAATCATCCGGTGGAAAAGAAAGGATTGGAGTTCACCGTCGAACCGCCCGCCGATTTTCAGGACCTGGTGGAGAAAAGCAGGCGGTAGACCGCCTACGGAATAGCTCCCATGCGGCGCATGACCTGGCGGGCGACGTCGCGGCCCATCCAGTCGAGGTAGACCTGATCCCAGGACGCGCCGACCGGAGGCATTGGAGTCCCTGTGTTGGGCTGGACGGGGTAACCGATTCCCGAGGCGATGACCTTGGCGGTCTTGGGTTCGAACATCGAGTATCGCACCTCGACGCCGATCCGGGATGTACCGAGGCGATCCAGTTCGAGGTCGAGCAGGAGGACCCAGGTGGAGTCGTCGTCCTTGGCCAGCTTGATTGCGTCGGACCGATTGGAGTTACGATCCTCTCGCAGATCGACCGATTTCATGGCGTCTCTCAGCTCGCTCAGGCATCCGCGCCTCGCGGCGTCGGCATAGAAGATCGGAATCTGAACATCGGGCATCGAACTGAGAACCATGATCGTCCGCTGCGGGGCTTTCTCCTCTTCCTTTTCGGGTTCGATAGTCGGATCGGGCTGAACCCTCGCTTCGGGCTGGTTGACTCCCTGAACCGGCGGTTGCGGCGGGGTCTTCTTCTGTTTCCTGCCCGACTGCCCTGACGCAATCGATAACGGAATCAGCAACAGCAGGACGCTTACCGAGAGTAACTTCAGACTGGATTTCATGGATCAACCTCCGGAAAAAGTATAAAGTAGAAAGTATAAAGTAGAAAGGTGGAGGGCATACGGGTAGTCTGGCGACCACACGCGATGCCTGGCATTACCCGGCCGACTCGGGATCTCTTTTTACTTTCTACTTTCTACATTCTACTTTCTACTTATTTTATGGATTATGAAAACACGGCAACGGTAACACCCGTCGAGGCGATGCGGCCGCTCGCGCTTGCGCTGGATGTCGGAACGTCATCGGTTCGAGCAGTGCTCTACGATTCCCGTGCGAGGATGATCGAGGGCATCGAAGGTCGGACACAATACCGCATGAATGCCACGGTCGACGGCGGCGTCGAGATTCCCGCGGACCGGCTGGTCGAACTGATCTGCGGGACGATCGACCAGTGCCTGGCCGAGGCGGCGGCGGTACTCCCGGATATCGATGATGCGATCTGCTGCGTCGGTTACAGCAATTTCTGGCATGCGATGATGGGGATCGACCAGCACGGTCGGGCTGCGACTCCGCTCTTCAACTGGAACGACACGCGAAGCGCGCCCGATGCGCGGAAGCTGGCCGAGCTGTTCGGGGCCGACTGGATCCATCAGCGGACTGGCGTGGTGCCGCATGCCAGCTACTATCCGGCCAAGCTGCTCTGGCTGAGGCGGACTCAACCCGAACTCTTCGACGGGGTCAAACGCTGGATCTCGATCGGGGAGTACCTCTATTCGATCATCTTCGGCCGGCTCGAATGCGGGATCTCGATGGCATCGGGGACGGGTCTCTTCAATCCGAATCTCAACAGGTGGGATGATGAGATTCTGGCGGCGCTCGATCTGCCGGAGCATCATCTTTCGCCGCTGTCGATCGACGACGGAGGATTCCGGGAGATGAACCGGCAGTTCGCCGATCGCTGGCCGGCGCTCAAGGGCGCAACGTGGCTGCCGGCGGCCGGCGACGGGGCCTGCAGCAACATCGGATCGGGCTGTTTTTCAAGGGAAATGATCGCCATCAACATCGGCACCTCGGGAGCGATGCGCGTCTGCTGGCCCGTCCTCGAAGTTCGAATCCCGGAAGGATTGTGGTGTTATCGCGCCAACAGCCGGTACGCGCTGATCGGCGGAGCGCTCTCGAACGGCGGCGATGTCTACGCATGGTGCAAACGGGTCCTGCGCGCGGGGATCGAGGGTTTCGATGACGAGGAGGATCTCGAGCGCGAGCTGGCATCGATGGAGCCCGACCGGCATGGCCTGACCGTCCTGCCGTTCTTTTCCGGCGAGCGGAGCACGGGCTGGCATGACTTCGCACGCGCCTCGATCATCGGGCTGAGCCTGAGCACGACCCCGCTCGACATCCTCCGCGCCTCGCTCGAAGCCGTCAGTTACAGGTTCGCGGCGATCTACAGCCGCATCAGCTCGGAACTCGACGACCGGACGAGGATCATCGCCTCGGGCGGCGCCATCGTCAATTCCAGGTTCTGGACGCAGATGATGGCGGATGTGATCGGCGTCCCGGTCTCGGCGTCGGCTGTTCCCGAAGCCTCGAGCCGCGGCGCGGCCATGCTCGCACTCGAGGCATTCGGCCGGATCGAGAATTTCAATCAGCTCCCCACCCCGCTCGGCGAATCGTTCCAGCCCGATATGGCCAGACACGCCGATTATCTCGAAGCCCGGCAACGGCAGGACAAATATTACAATTTATTGATTGCGAATGAGAACGAACTGATTTAGCCTTGAGTTTCGATTAACTGGAATGAGAAGGAGACAACTGATGAACCCACTGGTAGAACTTCAGAAACTCGGACAGAGCATCTGGTACGACAATATCCGTCGGGCGATGCTGGACAACGGCGATCTGGCGCGCTTCATCGAGCAGGACGACCTGCGAGGCGTGACGTCGAACCCGACAATTTTCGAGAAGGCCATCGCCGGCAGCACCGACTACAACGACGCCATGCAGAAGCTCATCTCGCAGGGCAAGAGCGTCGTCGAGATCTTCGAGTCGCTGGCGATCGAGGACATTCAACGCGCGGCCGACCTCTTCAAACCGGTCTACGAACGGACCGGAAAGATCGACGGATACGTCAGCCTCGAGGTTTCACCGCTGCTTGCCGACGACACCGAGGGAACGATCCGGGACGCGAAGAGGCTCTGGGCGGCGCTCGGACGGCCCAACGCGATGATCAAGATCCCGGCCACACCCGCCGGAATACCGGCCATCCAGGCATCGATCGCCGCCGGAATCAATATCAACGTGACGATGATCTTCGCGCTCGATAATTACGAACAGGTCGCCGAGGCGTTCATCCGCGGCCTCGAGGAACGCGTTGCAGCCGGCCTGCCGATCGATCACGTCGCTTCCGTCGCAAGCGTCTTCGTCAGTCGTATCGACACGGCCGTCGACAAGCAACTCGATGCGAAAATAGCAGCGGCAACCGATGAAGCCGAGAAGGCCGGGCTCACGGCGCTGCTCGGCAAGGCTGCCATCGCCAACGCCAAAATCCAGTACCGGCGTTTCAGTGAGATCTTCGGAAGCGAACGCTTTGCGGCTTTGAAGGCGAAAGGCGCGCAGGTCCAGCGGCCGCTCTGGGCGAGCACGAGCACCAAGAATCCGGCTTATCGCGATGTCATGTACGCCGAGGCGCTGATCGGACCCGACACCGTCGATACCCTGCCGCCGGCGACATTCGACGCGTTTCGGGATCACGGACAGGTCTCGCTCACACTCGAGGCGAATCTCGATCAGGCGAAGGCTGAACTGGCCGGGCTCGAAGCGGTCGGAATAGATCTCGATGCCGTCTGTCGCAAGCTCCAGGAGGACGGCGTCAAGGCGTTCGCCGACTCATTCGAGAGCCTCCTCGCCAGCATCTCCGCCAAACAGGCGGCTCTCGGCGCGGCGGACTGATGGCCGCACCGGGGATCGAAGTCTGCAGGGATGCGGACCATCTCGCACGCGCCGCGGCGGAACGTTTTTCCGATCTCCATTCGATCGCCGATCGTTTCACCGTGGCGCTTTCCGGCGGCTCGACTCCGCGCCGGCTCTTCACGCTGCTCGCAGGTCCGCCGTTTTCAGAGTCGATCGACTGGGAAAAGGTCTTCTTCTTCTGGGGAGACGAACGCTGCGTTCCGCCCGACCATCCGGACAGCAATTACCGGATGGCATCCGAGACGCTCCTCTCGAAAGTTCCCGTTCCCGAGCGCAACATCCACCGGATTCCGGCCGAGGATTCTGATCACCAGCGCGCCGCCGAATCATATTCAGAAACCATCTCACGGTTCTTCGCGCCTTCTCCGCCGAGATTCGACCTCGTCCTTCTCGGCATGGGCCCCGACGGACACACCGCTTCACTCTTCCCGGACACGACGGCGCTGACAGTCACCGACCGGATCGCCGTCCCCAACTACGTCCCTAAATTCGACGCCTGGCGAATTACGCTCACCGCACCCGTCATCAACTGCGCCAGGCAGGTCATCTTTCTTGTTTCTGGCGCCGACAAGGCGCCGGCGCTGCACGAAGTAATCGAAGGGCATCACGATCCGCGGAGGTACCCCAGTCAGTTGATCGCCCCATCCGACGGCAACCTCACCTGGCTGATCGATCAGGACGCAGCGGGCCAATTAATACGTTGAAAATATATCTGTAAAATTCGACGCCTTGTCGTCGAATTCTTATGTTATGCAGTTTCCAGAGTATTAAGCCTGAAATGAGAACGGGCCGGGAATCAATCCCGGCCCGTTTTGCTTTCTCGAGCTCTTTTATGAACCGGCTGCCCGGGTGGACAACCCCGTAGAGTTACTTTCCCAGATCAGCCGGCCCATTTCGCTTTCTATCTTGAGAAGGGTTACTCGCCTGTAGCGAGCGTCGTAGAAAGCGCAAACCGATACAGTGTCGATTTGCATCTTTGCCGCAGGCAATAAATGTACCGCAGAATCACCCGCCAGAGCCCCGACGGCAAAGCCAATCAGAGCTATAAGTTACTGAAATAAAAGGAATTAGGCGGCCCTAATTCTCCAAAATTCTATATTTCCGAATGCAGTATTCTGGATTTATACAAAGAATAAACCAGTTTAAAAGTAACTACTCAGCCGCAGAGCGGCTGCTGAATTTAGCCGTGCCGTTTACGGC
>CALBSU010000037.1 GCA_937967285.1 uncultured Acidobacteriota bacterium | reverse complement strand
AAGGTCGACAGCGAAACTCTCGGCGGAGCGCTGATGCATAATTCGATCTCGGGAGTTGCGCATTACCGGTCGAAGAACGACGAAGAGTGCCTCGACCGGATTCGCGAGATTATCGCTGAACTGCCGCGGAAAGACGGAATTACGAAACGGACCGAAGCGACCGAACCGACGCTGCCTCCGACCGATCTCTACGACATCATTCCAGCGGATCACCGCGCGCCGTACGATGCGATGAGGATGCTCGACTGCATTCTGGACCGCGGCAGTTTCGACGAGTTTCAGGCCGATTATGCCCGCGAGATGATCGTCGGCCACGCGAGGATCTCGGGCATCACAGTCGGCATCATCGCCAACAACCGCGGGCTGGTGCCCGGTCCGGCCGGCAAACCTCCGAAATTCGGCGGCATCATCTATTCCGAGAGCGCTGAGAAGACGGCCTATTTCATCGAGACCTGCAACCGGCACGGCACTCCCCTGCTCTTCATCCAGGACGTGTCGGGTTTCATGGTCGGCGTCGAAGCCGAGCAGTCGGGGATCATCCGCGCCGGCGCCCGTTTCGTCGAGGCCATGGCCACGGCCACCGTCCCGAAGATAGTTCTGACCATCAACCATGCGAGCGGCGCGGGCTACTACGCCATGGCCGGACAGGGCTTCGATCCGGACTTTATTTTTACGCTGCCCACGGGCAGAATGGGCGTCATGGAAGGCGAATCGGCGGTAATGGCGCTCTTCGCCGGCCAGCTCGACAAACTCAGGCAAGCGGGTCAACAGCCGGACGAGAAGCTGCTCGCCGAGATGGATCGTGTTCGCGCCGAGTACGAACGGCAGCTCGACGCGAAATACGCCGCTGCCAGAGGGTTCGTCGATATTGTCATCGCACCTGAAGATATTCGTCCTGTCCTGACCCTGGCGCTCGAGACGACGCTCAATAACCCGGATTCACACCTCGGTCAGTTCGGGCTCCCTGTCGGGATAACAAAATAAATTCGACAGGATTGACAGGATTTACAGGATTATTATGAGGCCACGAAGTGGCCCTTCATCCCCCAAAAAGACAGGTAGCAAATAACGGATCTTTTTTTCAAAATAATCCTGTAAATCCTGTCAAATCCTGTCAATCCTGTCGAAAATATCTTCTTTCCCGGACCGAGTAGTTACCACTGAAAGTTCATAACCATTGAGGTTATATGGCTGACGACAAAAATCCTTCCGATGATATCAGCCTGCTCCGTGAAAGAATCGACCAGCTGGAAAGCGTTATCTATCAGCAGATTTCGCGGATCTTCGAACTAGAGAAGCGAGCCGGGATCGACTACGCTCCCAAGGCGCCGGCGGAGCCCGAACCGCCGCCGGCTGAGCCGCCTGCGCCGATAACACCGCCGCCTCCGATTTTCGCGCCTGAGCCGGTCCCTCAGATGGAAGTACCGGTCGAGGAGCCGGTTGCCGCGGAGCCGAAAGCGCCGTGGTTCCGGTTGCCCGAGGCGAAGGACCTGGAATCGATCATCGGCGGAAACTGGTTCAACCGGATCGGCATCCTGGCGATCATTCTGGCGGTCGGATTCTTCCTCAAGTACGCCTTCGAGAATCAGTGGATCGGCCCGGCGGGCAGGATCATGATCGGCATCGCGATCGGGATAGGTTTCCTGCTGGGCGGCGAGAGGCTGCGCGGCAAGGGGTATCGCCACTACGCGCACGGGCTCTCGGGCGGAGGCATAGCGATCCTCTACCTCGCGATCTTCGCGGCGTTCGGCCGTTATCACCTGATCGGACAACTGCCGGCCTTCGCGTTCATGTCGCTGATCACGACGGCCGCCGTCCTGCTGGCGGCGCGTTACGATGCTCTGGCGATCGCCATCCTCGGGCTGATCGGCGGCTTTCTGACTCCGGTCCTGCTTTCGACCGGCAAAGACAACCAGACGGGACTGTTCAGCTACATCATCGTGCTCGATCTCGGCGTGCTGGCGCTGGCGTGGTTCAAGCAGTGGCGGATTCTGAACTACCTGGCATTCATCGCGACGGTTCTGATGTCGGCCGGCTGGCTGGACGAGTGGTATGCGCCCGAGAAGCTCTGGAAGACTATCTTCTTCTTCACGGTCCTCTTCGTCATCTTCGCGCTGCTGGCGGTGCTCCACAACGTGATCTATCGCCGGCGGGTCAGGATTCCGGACGTGGCGCTGATCATGCTCAA
>CALBSU010000036.1 GCA_937967285.1 uncultured Acidobacteriota bacterium | reverse complement strand
TTCGAGGAGTTCGACAAACTGAAGACGCACCGCTGCCTCGATTTCGGCATGCAATCGCAGCAGTATCCCGGTGATGGATTCGTAACCGGTCACGGACTGATCGACGGACGGGAGGTCTTCGTCTTCGCGCAGGACTTCACGATCTTCGGCGGCTCGCTCTCCGAGACCAATGCCGAGAAGGTCTGCAAGATCATGGACCTCGCGATGAAGGTCGGCGCGCCGGTCATCGGGCTCAACGATTCCGGAGGCGCACGAATCCAGGAAGGCGTCGCCAGCCTCGGAGGGTACGCCGACATCTTTCTGCGAAACACTCTCGCCTCAGGCGTGGTGCCGCAGATCTCAGCGATCATGGGGCCCTGCGCGGGCGGCGCGGTCTATTCTCCGGCGATCACGGACTTCACGGTCATGGTCAAGAATTCGAGCTACATGTTCATCACCGGTCCGGACGTGATCAAGACCGTGACGCACGAGGAGGTATCGAAAGAGGAACTCGGCGGAGCGATGACCCACAATCAGACGAGCGGCGTCGCTCATTTCGCGGCCGAGAACGAAGAGGACTGCCTGCGCCTGATTCGCGAACTGCTCTCGTTCATCCCGTCGAACAATATGGACGATCCGCCGAGGATCGAATGCGACGATCCGATCGAGCGTGCCGATGAGGCGCTCAACACGATCGTTCCGCCGGAATCGAACAAGCCGTACGACATCCGCAGGATCATCGAACCGGTGGTGGACAACGGGTACTTCTTCGAGATTCAGGAGCACTTCGCGCGCAACATCGTCATCGGCTTCGCCCGACTCAACGGTCGGCCCGTGGGAATCGTGGCCAACCAGCCGGCCTTCCTCGCCGGAGTGCTCGACATCGATGCCAGCGTCAAGGGCGCGCGATTCGTCCGCTTCTGCGACTGCTTCAATATCCCCATCATCACCTTCGAGGATGTGCCGGGGTTCCTCCCCGGAGTCAATCAGGAGCACTTCGGAATCATCAGGCACGGCGCAAAACTGCTCTACGCCTTCGCCGAGGCCACCGTGCCGAAGATCACCGTCGTCACCAGAAAAGCATACGGCGGCGCCTATTGCGTCATGGGGTCGAAGCATATCCGGACCGACATCAACTTCGCGTATCCGACCGCCGAGATCGCGGTCATGGGCGCGGAGGGCGCCGTCGGGATCCTTTACCGGCGGGAGATCTCGGGGGCCGCGGATCCGGCAAAAACCCGGACCGAAAAGATCGAGGAATATCAGGAGAAGTTCGCCTCACCCTATGTCGCTGCCGAAAAGGGCTTCATCGACGAAGTGATCGAACCCAGACTGACACGGCAGAAACTGATCCGCGCACTCAGGCTGCTCGAGAACAAACGCGACACCAATCCGCCGCGAAAGCATGGCAACATCCCTCTCTGATTTCTTTAGTGCGGTAATAAAAACAGAAACGGGACCGGAAACCGGTCCCGTTTCTGTTTTCCGGGAGGAGGGTGTAACTATGCTGCCCGGCGTTTGGATTTCGACGCCGCGGCGAGAATCTCTACAGCCTTCTTGAGCATCAGGTCATCCGACGGTTTGGGCGCGACCAGATTGGGCGGCGCGCCTCCGGGCTGTGCCGGCGCCTGCTCGCCCTGGTTCTCCTGTTCATCCTCGGGTGCGCCGACCTCGGCGAGATCGGACCGTTTGATCTCGACGCTCGGCGTGACGCCGTCGGTGACGAAGATCTTGCCCGAAGGCGACGCATAGCGCGACGTCGTCAGCAGAAGCGCCGATCCGTCATCGAGCTGGAAGAGCTCTTGTTCCGAAGCCATTCCGAACAGAGTGCGCTCTCCAATCACTTCTCCGCGCTTGTTCTCGAGGATTGCGGCCGCGATAACTTCAGAAGCGCCGGCCGTGGTCCGGTCGATTATCACCGCCACGGGCAGATCCGTGATCTCATTCTCGGCTTTCGCTTCCCAGGTGTTGAGCACCTTGTCCTTGCGTCCGATCGATTTCGCGATCTGGCCGGATTTGAGGAACATATCGGCGACCTTGATGCCTTCGGCGACATCGCCGCCGGCCGATCCGCGAAGATCGAGAACGATCGACCGGGCTCCCTTCGCGATCACATCGCGAATGACCTTCTCGATCGACGCCGCGCGCCCCTTGTCGAGAATCGGAACCTTGACGTATCCGATCTGGGATTCGAGCATTCTCATCTCAGCCGGAGACGGCGCTACGACGCCGCGCACGAGCTTGATCTTGTCGGCTTTCCTGTTGATCAGCTTGAGTTCGACGCTCGTGCCCGGTTCGCCCGAGAGCAGCGATCGGACGTCATACAGATCGAGATCGCTCGTCGCGTGTTCGTCGATATATTCGATCACGTCACCGACGCGGATGCCCGCCTTCTCGGCCGGCGAGCCGGGAACGACGGCGATCACATAAGCGAACCCGGAATACTGGCCGACGACCATCCCGGTCATATCGCCCTTCTCGCGGTTCGATTTGTACTCCTTCACCTGCGGCGGCAGCAGATACGCGCTGTACGGATCCAGGCTGTCGGTCAAACCGCGCAAAGCGCCGATCCGCACCTTCTCAAGATCCGGCTTCTCGACATAATCCCTGATGATATGACTGACAACTTCCTCGAAGATTCGAAGCTGCGGATAGGGTCCCGGGTCCGCAATCGCCCTGACAAGGGGATTGTTGGACCTCGACAGCAATCCGCCAACTATCGAATAGATGACGATGAATGCCGAGAGGGTAATCAGCGTAAGCTTGCTGCGAATTGACATCTGAAATGCTCCTCGTTGGCCACTGGCAGGATCACCCGCCGGATACTTGTCCCGTGATCCAAATACCCCAGAATCATACAACGTGCTCTATCCACGCGCAAGTAGACCGATTTTCCCGCAAAGTCTGCAAAGGGGGCGAAGAAGAATTAACGCAAAGTCCGCAGAGGGGGCAAAGATTTATTATGGATCAAGTATCCGGAAGATGCCCGTTGGGCGGATAATCGGGTGCTCAATTTCCTAATAAAATCTTTGCCCCCTCTGCGGACTTTGCGTTA
>CALBSU010000035.1 GCA_937967285.1 uncultured Acidobacteriota bacterium | reverse complement strand
CCGCCGACTCCGAGGACGACCTTGGCTCGTTCGTAATATTTGAGTCTGCTTTCGAGTCCGTTCAGTCCGCCATTGATCTTTCTGGTGATGGCGACGAAGTCCTGGGCATCGGCCAGTTCGTTGAGTCCGTTGTTCTGCCAGTAGATTCCCGCGATCGAGAAACCGATCTGAGTCGTCGATGCGAGATCCGGGTTGGATTCGATATCGACTCCGAGGAGGTTGCCGTATTTTCGATAGTTGAACCGGCCGGTGATCTGGATCGGGCCGCGTCCGCGGAAGCGGTAACCGTCGCCGGGTTGAGTGTTGCCGAGTCGCGCGGCGAGGTCGCTCGGCGGTTCATACCTCATCTGCTGCGGCGTGGGGCCCCAGATCTCCTCCCAGTATCGCAACTCGCCCGATTCATGCGCGAGTTGAGCGAGGAACGCCGACGCTCTCAACGGGGAATCGATGCGATAGATCTGCATCACCCGGTTCAGAAAGGGAAGATACATCGATGCGGAACCTGCCTGTAACTTTGGCATGATCTGGCGAAGCTGGCTCTCGCTGAGCTGCATGACGGGACCTCCTTGAGTCGTAAATGGCTATGTGCATTAAGGATCAGGTACAGTCGATTGTCACACAATTCGCTCGAAACTTGAATCGGAAAAATGACGGGAAGCGAAAGTCAGGAAGGAATGAAGCCGGCCGTGGTCTCACAGCCGGCTTCCCGGTTGGTGTGGATTCAGTTGATATCGTCCATGATCGCCTTGCATGCGTTCTTGACGGAGTTGCCAAGGCTGCGAGTCGATCCGCTCTTGATTGCGTCGCCGTCGCGGTCGTAGACGACGAATTTATTGTCCTTTCTGATCAGGTCCTTGCCGCCTTCGTGTTGAAGCAGGACGATGTAATCGGCCTTTTCCCGTTTGGAAGTCACGATCAGATTCGGACATCGTTCGTTGAAGGTCTTGACGATCTCGGCGGTCTGAGGTCTGGCTCCGCCCTGGATTCCTCCGCCGAATCCATCCTCAACTCCACCGGCTCCGCCGGTCATCTCCCACGAATCCGACTCAGAAATGAAGACCCTGATCCTCGACTTTTCCTGAGCGACTGCGATTGACGCAATCAGAACGGTGACCAGGAAGATTGACGTTGTAACAGCTCCTCTACTCATATCCTCTCCTTGTCCTTTGATGCTTGATTATCGTTATTTTCAGTAACTGCTCAGCCCCTTTAGCGGGATATTCTCATATCAAGCCCGCGGAGCGGGCGATAGAAAATAGCCCGGGGTGAAGCGA
>CALBSU010000034.1 GCA_937967285.1 uncultured Acidobacteriota bacterium | reverse complement strand
GAGGGGCCGGCTTCGGTCATGGTCTTCAACTCCGCCGGAGGCGTGTTCAACGGAATCGTTCAGATCACCAGAGTCTCGCCCGCGCTCTTCGCAGCCAATGCCAGCGGGAAGGGCGTGGCTGTCGGCAGCGCTCTCAGAATATTCGCCGACGGGTCTCAGGCCTACGAGCCTCTCGCCGTCTGGGATTCGACCCAGAATCAGTTCGTCCCGCGGCCGATCGACCTCGGCGCTCCGTCCGATCAGGTCTACCTGATCCTGTACGGCACCGGAATCCGGCTGCGAAGCGATATCTCAGCCGTCTCGATGAGGATCGGAAATGCGGTTCTTCCGGTTTCTTACGCACGCGAACAGCGCGGCTTCTCAGGTCTTGATCAGATAAATATCCTGCTTCCACGGTCACTGGCGGGATCCGGTGAGGTCGATCTGGATCTGATCGTTGAAGGATGGGCGGCGAATAAAGTCAGAATTATGATCAAGTAGGTGGTGGAATAAATTATTCCGCTATTCCACTCTGCGTGTTCCCCGGGTTGCGTTTTCTACTGATTTATTCCCCGGGTTGCGCTCGGCTTTGGGGGCCTCGCTCCACCCGGGGCTATGATATGTCGGCCGCTCCGCGGGCTTGGCACTTCCTACTCATTTTATTCCCCGGGTTGCGCTCGACCCTGAGGGGCCTCGCTCCACCCGGGGCTATGATATGTCGGCCGCTCCGCGGGCTTGGCACTTTCTACTTTCTACTTTTTACTTTCTACTTTCTTTTGTTTCAGGACATTCAACGAATCGATCTTGATGCCGGTCAGGGTTTCTTCCTGACCGTCGGGCCAGATGATGCGGACGGATTCAACGGCTGCGGCCTGTCCGAGGCCGAAATGCGTGCGCGGGTCGCCGGCGGAGAGATAGCTGCCGTCGGTGTGCGCCCGCCGCCATATCGTCCTGCCGCCCTTGAGCGTCACGCCGATGCGAGCGCCGATCGCGTCCCGTGACCCGCGTGCTGTGAGCGCTCTGATGCTTATCCAGTGGTTCTTCCCGACCGATTCGTTGAGCATCAACCGGGCCGGGCCGTTGTTGTTTGTGACGAGAATATCCAGGTCCCCGTCATTATCGATATCGCCGAACGCGGCACCGCGGCTGACCTCCGAGAGCTTGAATGCCGGCCCGGCTTCGGCCGTCACATCGCGGATCGATCTTTTTTCTCCCTCGTTGCGGAAGAGCTGATTGACCTGGTGAAATGGGTACTTGTCGCCGCGCAGAGCGGGCAGAAGCGTGACCGCGCCGTTGGCCGCGAAGATGTCGAGCCATCCGTCGTTATCGTAATCGAACCACGATACCCCGAAACCCGTCGAAACGAAGCTCAGTTGAGAGATGTTGTAGTCGATCGTCGCATCGTCGAAGAGGCCCTTGCCGTTGTTGCGGTAGAGCGTGCTGCCTTCCTTGAGCAGATTGGTCACCAGCAGGTCGTCGTCTCCGTCGTTGTCGAAATCTGCCGCGGTTACGCCCATTCCGGCGCGCGCCACTCCGTCAGCGCCATACGCCGCGCCGGACATCAATCCGTTCTCCTCGAAACTGCCGTCACCTTTGTTCATCCAGAGCAGATTGGCCGCCCCGTCATTCGCGACGTAGATGTCGATCCAGCCGTTGCGGTCGAGATCGGCGAAGGTGACTCCGAGCCCCGGGCCGACCGAACCTCCGATCCCTGATCGCTGAGTTGCATCGGTGAACCGGCCGTCTCCCTGATTCAGAAATAGCCTGTCGGGAACCGGGCGATAAGCAGCCGGAGCGCAGTAATCCACTTCTCCCGTCGGAGCGAAACATCTTTTGTTTCCCTTGACCGTAAAATCCACGTAATTGCAGACGTACAGGTCCAGGTCGCCATCCCGGTCGATGTCGGCGAATGCCGCGCTCGAACTCCACCTCGGATCGTCGACTCCGGCCTGCGATGTAACGTCTGAGAATGTCCCGTCACCGTTATTCCGATAGAGGACGTTCGATCCGAAACAGGTCAGATAAAGGTCCGTATCTCCGTCGTTGTCGTAATCGCCCGTAGCTGCTCCCATGCCGTAACCGGTGTGAGCCAGGCCTGATTTCGCGGTCACGTCGACGAATCGCAGTTTTCCCGATGGAATCAGCTCATTCCTGAACAGTCTGTTTCCCGGGCTCCAGCCTTTCGCCGGCGGGAAGAGCGATTTACCCGGAGCCTTCTCAGCGTCGAGCATCGTCCCCTGGACAAGAAAGACATCGAGATCGCCGTCGTTATCGTAATCGAACAGCGCGCCTCCGGAGCCCATGATTTCCGGAAGATAGAATTCGCCGGTGGCGCCGATGAAGTGCTCGAAGTGAAGCCCCGCCTCCTTCGACACGTCGCGGAATCGCGCGCCGCCCTCCTGCGCCGCCGACAGCACAAGGGCGCCGATCAGCATCGGCAGAAAGGATATGTAAAATCTGTTCATCTTGGTTTCTCACCTGAGGAGAGGATGGAAGCGAGCCAATCGACCATCCTCCGCTTGTAGCCCAGCCGTTCGGGATGCCCCTCCCAGTTCTCGATGCCGTGAGGCGCTCCCTCGACCGTCATCTCCTCGAAACGCGCACCGATCTTTCGCAGCTTGTCGATGTATGCGATGTGCTGAGTGTAGAGCCCGTCGCGGTTCCCGCAGATAATCAGCATCGGAGTCTGGTCCGCGGATGCGCGTTCTATCGGCGAATATTTGCGAAGCGTGGCGGCCGCCTCGTCGTTCATCGAGGTGATTCCGAAAAGCCTGGTCGGGATCGATCTCGGCGTCAGCTCACGGGCCATAGCCATGAAATCGTAGACTCCGTAAAAGGAGACGATTGCCGCGACCTCGGGCATCTTTTCCGCGGCCAGCAGAGCAGCCATCTGTCCGCTCGCCGACTCTCCGACGACTGCGATCTTCCGGGGATCGATCCGGAACCTTTCGGCGTTGGCTGAGACGAAGCGGACGGCGGCACGCAGGTCGTCCATCTGCTGCGGATGCCTGACCTGCGGCGTCAGCCTGTAATCGATCGAGAACCAGGCGAATCCGGCCCGCGCCAGCGGCTCGAAGAGCGGCGTGATGTAGGTGACTTTGTCGCCCGCTTCCCATCCGCCGCCGTGAACGATGATCACCGCCGGATGCGGCCCTCTGCCTGCCGGCAGCCAGGCATCCATCTTCAGATCGTTCTCGGCGTCATAAACGATATTTCTGGCCGGTGCGCCCTCGTGAGGCTGGTGGCGAAGGCTGCGGCCGTCGAGCCGGTCCTTCAGCCATTCGATCATCTCTTTCTTGTATCCCCACTGGGAAGGCCGCCAGTTCTCCGGACGATGGATTGCGCCTTCGACCTCGATCAGCCGGCAGTTCGGCACGCCGGCGCAGAACCCTCGGGCAGCCGCGAGCGGCGATTCGTTGTCCGCCGCTCCATGGATGACCATAGTCGCCGGAAACGGTGTCCTCTTCGACTCTGCCGGTGAAATACGGCGCAGGAAGGAGTCAGACTCGTCCTTTGTCATTCCGCCAAGCATGTTGGCAAGTTGCGCGCTCTTCGTCAGATCATAGAATCCGCCGATCGACACCAGCGCCCGCGCCAGACCGGCTTTTTCGACTGAGGCCATGGCTGCGATGTGCGCACCGGAATCCTCGCCCAGAAAAGCGATTCGCGCCGGGTCCGTCCCGAGCTCGCCGGCGTGGCAGCGGATGAAATCGACCGCGGCGATCAGATCCTCGACGCCCTCCCGGTATCTCTTCAGGCCGGATTTACGATAGTCGATCGCAAACCAGTTGAAACCCGCGGAGGTCAACTCGTCCATCATCTGGCCGGTAAATGCATGACGACTGCCGCTCTCCCATCCGCCCCCGTGGATGATAACGACGGCGGGCTTTCGCCCGCCGCCCCTCTGAACATACGCGTCCATCTCCAGTTCCAGCCCGTCGACACGTCGATAGAAGATCCGGCCCATCGCGCCGGGTATGATGTAGTTTCCCGCCGGATTACCGATTCTCAGGGGCTCGCATCCCGGGGCCTGCGCCGGAACTTCCGGTACTGTCCCGACGATCATCAGACCCAGTATGAACAGCCGCGTAAAAAAACGCATTCTAGAAGAACCTTCCGAGTGAGAAGTAGACCTGCCCCCGGCCCTGTTCGCCCCACGATCCGACTATCGAGAACGGTCCGAGTTTCGAGTCCAGAATGATGCCGGCGGAGACCGCCGACCTGTAACGCTGATCTCCGGTCAGCACTGCTGCGCCTCCCCAGGTTCCCAACTGATCCACCCATCCGCCGGCGTATATCGAACTGCCGATCAGCGACGGCAGTTGATAGAGGCTGTGGAGGTAGCCGACAGTCGCCAGACCATAGTGATTCGCACGGATCTCATCCCTTTCCAATGCGCCGAATCTGAAGGGGCCGCCGACAAGGAACTCCTGGAAAAACGGAGCCGTCCTCTTGAAAGCCGTTCCACCTGAAAACGCCCCGAAGAGCGAGCCCTTTTCCGTTAACGGCTTGAAGGCCGAACTTCTGATCTCGAGCAGCGGGAAGGCCCTCTCGGAGTCCGGCGCAGTGAAGTACCAGCGTCCGTCCGCCACCAGCCGAACGCCGCTGCGCGGAATCGTCTGGCTATCCTGACCGTCGAAGGTGAACTGGATCCGCGCCATCGACGCGTTGCCTTCTATTCTCGGCAGCGATGAGAGGCCGATCAGCGCCTTGGCGGTGATCCTCCTCAGCTCATAGCCCACTCGTATCTCGCTGCGATCGGTCAGGAAACCGAAGTCGAGGCCCGCTCCGCCCCTGTCGACCTGGTAGTCGGTGAACCGGTTTCTGAGCAGATAGATCCCCTGACGCTCCCTGCGATAGCCTGCATGTGGCGCGACGAAGAATCCCTTGTGTCCGAGCGGGACGAAATATTCGGTTGAAAAGAGGTTCTCGAAGCCAAGACGGGTATCGATTCTCCATTCGGTGCCGCGCCGCCATGTGTCGTAGATTGTCAGTCTTCCGCCGATTGTGAAATTGATCGAGTTGATGTCTGATCCGTCGATGATGACACCTGTGTTGATCGACGGCGGAGAGTGGGGCTTCTCTTTGGCTCTGATCTCCAGAATGTTGATGCCGGGGTTGGGAGAAGACGGTCTGAATCCGTAATCGAGGCTTTCGTACTTGCCCTGGCCGGTCACCCGATTGAGCGCCTCTTCGATCTTCTCGACGTTGACCGGCTTGCCGATCTGCGATTCGAGCCTTCTGGTCAGCGAACGCTGCAGCCGCTGGTCATTGCCGGCAACCTCGATGCGGTCGGGAATCGGAGCCTCGGTGCGAATCCGGGAGTTCCTCTCGGCGACGTACTGTTCCCATTCCTCCGGCGAGAGCGCGAACTTCTTAAGGATGTTTGCCTTGGATTCGGCCGCCTGGTAGCCGATTTCAAAGGACTTCTCGATCGTGGTGAAATCGAGGACCGACAGATCGCCGAGTTCCGGCGCGATGATCAGGTCGGCGAGCGCCAGATTGCGCCGGTCGCTCTCGATCGTCATCACTGCGATCGACTGCTGAAGGATTCCAACCAGAGACCTGAGCGTCTCGATATCCCCGAGTTTCGATCCCACATCGACGGCGATGACGACATCCGGTTTGAATGAACGCATGACATCGGTCGGGATGTTGTTGAGCAGTCCGCCATCGACCAGCACGGTCTTGTCTCGTTCAACCGGCGGGAAGACGCCCGGAATCGACATCGTTGCGCGCATCGCCGATGAGAGAGAACCGTCCTGCAGGACCAGCGGCTTGGCGGCCAGCATGTCCGTCGCCACGCAGCGATAGGGAATCGGCAGTTCATCGAAATTCTTCAGATTCGAGTAAGGCAGAGTCAGCCTGTCGATCAGCAGGCCGATGTAGTGCGCTGAACTGACTCCGAGAGGAAGGCTCAGCCCGTCACGATAACCGAGATCGAGACCGATCTGGTAAGTGCGCCGGTCGTCCTTTCTGCGGTATGCCAGCTCGCGATAGCTCGGGCCGGAACTGAGCAGTCGCTCCCAGTTCTGGTCGCGGAGCAGTCTCTTCATCTCGTCCGGAGTGCGACCCGTGGCGTATATCGCCCCGATCAGTCCGCCCATGCTCGTGCCGG
>CALBSU010000033.1 GCA_937967285.1 uncultured Acidobacteriota bacterium | reverse complement strand
CGGACGGGTTCGAGGCTCGGTCTGGTCTCGCTGACGAAGGCCAGAGTGAACTGTGCTCCGATCTCCGCGCTGAGAGGACGCCACGATGCGATCAGATCCTGATGCGACGGAGGGAGCCAGATCTCGCCGCCGGTCGACTCCGCTAACTGGCGCAGTTCGTTGCCCGCGGCTTCGAGACGCGGCAGGTAACGGCGGAGTTCGAGAATCCGCTCGACGGTCGCCGATGAGTGGTTCTCGTGCGCGTACATCCACCCCGCGGCCATTTCGATCTCCTGCCTCAGGGCCTCTGCCCAGCCGACGACGTAGATCGCGGCCCGCGATTTCGCCAGAGCCGTCATGACGGCCGAACGCTTGACGCGGCTGCCGGTATCGATCCCGTCAGAGACGAGCACGATCACTCTCCGCCCCGTCTTTCGCGACTCGAGCTTTTCGGTTGCGTAATTGAGCGCATCGAACAGATTGCCGCTCAGCCCGACACGATACTTTTTGCTCAGCGATCTGAGCGCCTGAGCCGAATCGCCGGTCCAGTCCTGAATCAGCGCGGGCTTCTCGGCGTACTGAATGACTGCCAGACTGTCTGTGGACGGAAGCGAGGAGATGAACTTCTCGGCGAACTCATAGGTCGTCGGGTGCGAAACGACGCGATAATCCCTGGCCGACTCCCAGACCGGCCGCTCGCGCCTGTCGATTCTCTGCGTCGGGCCGTTCTTGAATGTCCCGATCCCGTTGTTGGTGTCGAGGATCAGGACGATATTGGCCGGCTCGCGCCGGATGAACGAGACCGGCCGCGACTCTCCTTCTTCGAGGACGAGAACATCCTGCGGTTCGAGCGATTCGACGTAGCGGCCTTCATTGTCATACGCCCTGAGCGGAACCATCACCTCGCGCGTTTCGAGGCTGATGATCGGCTTCTCCTCGGGTTGCTTACCCTGCGGCTTGCGTCCGGACTGAGCGAGCGCGTCCTGAACGCACAACAGCGTCGTCAGCAGACAGACCGCCGCCAGAGTCATCCGGATTGCCACAAAGCCTCTGATCATAATTCGATCCATTCGGACGGCCCGTCATACTTCGCCACACGGACCCGGGCATCGGCGGAGAAGAGCGGAGACCGGCTCTCGATCGCCTGAGTGGCCGCCAGCCGCGCCAGATCGGGATGGTTGGTGTTGCGCGACAGGTGCGCCAGCACCACATATCCCGCCTTGCCGTCGAAATCCTGGCTCAGATATCGCGCCATCTCGTCGTTCGAGGTGTGCCCCTGACGGCCCATGATCCGCTGCTTGAGCGACCACGGATAGAAGGAGCATGCGCGCAGCATCTCGACCTCGTAATTGGCCTCGATGATCAGCACATCCGAGCCCTTGAACCGCTCAGCCGCCAGCGAATTGATATGCCCCAGATCGACGGCTATCCCCATCTTCGCCCCGCCGGCCTCGACCGTGAAGGCCATCGGGTCGGCGGCGTCGTGCGGGATCGGAAACGGATGAAATATGAACGGACCGATCTCGAAATCCTGCGACGAAGTTATCTCCTCGCCGCGCCTGACGTGCCGGGCCTTGTCGCCCAGATTGCATGCCTCGAGCGTGGCCGATGCAATGTAGACCGGAACATTGAGGCTCTTCGAGAGCATCCCCAGACCGCGCGCGTGATCGCCATGCTCATGAGTCACGACGATGGCATCGAGCCGCGTCGGGTCCTCGCCGACCTCCTGAATCCGCCGGGCGGTCTCACGGGCGCTCAGCCCGCAGTCGATCAGGACACGCGTCTCTCCCGAAACCACGAGGGTCGCATTTCCAGCACTTCCACTGCCCAGAATACAGATCCTCATCCGCTCGTCCCGCCTACTCCTTCTTCCGGCCCTCAGAATCGAGATGCCTCGTCGTATGCTCGGCGATGCTCCCCGGCGCCTTCAATTCCGAAGTCGTCGGAGGCGAAAGCGCAGCCTGTTCCTCCTCGCCGCTCAGGCGTTCCGGCGGTCGATAACCCGCCGGCCGGGCCTCCAGACTCCTCTGACGCTCCATCTCGCGAACCTTGAGATACTGGCCGACGCCCGACCCGATCAGGGAGAAAGCAGGGATCAGCATCCAGAACCACCAGACGAATCCTCCAGGCATAAACCGCCAGATCGCCAGCGCGATGAAGATGAACCCGATCCCCGTGAAGACATTGCCCATCGCCTTCTCGACGCTCGGCGGCTTGGCATGCCGGCGGCCGTGACTGCCCTCTGCCGGCTGAACCGGCAACTCGCCCGTCAGCGCCTGCGGCACCAGACTGACATTCGCGCCGCACGACCTGCAGAACTTCGATCCCTCGATCGGCGCCGCGCACTTCGGACAATACATTGAAGATCTCTCCATTATCGGTTGTAACTGTTCAGCCCGGGCAAAAGGTTTCCAGTTGCCAGTTTCCAGTTGCTATCACCAAATCTGTATCTATCTCACTCATGTAAAAGACTGGCCTAACCGCGTCCTTTCAAACCAAGACCGGCAACTGGAAACTATTTTCACAGCCATTCCAGTCTCTCATATCTCTCGCCGACGATGGCGAGGAAGAGCGCTTCCAGCGTATTGAACTCCTGATCTCCGTATCGAAGGGCGCCGCCTCCCGCGAGATGGCCGATATCGCCGCGCCAGGCGATGCGGCCGGCCTTGATGATCGCCACGTCGTCGCAGAGCCGCTCGACGGTCTCGAGCACGTGCGTGGTCATGAAGACGGTCCGTCCTCCGGCGA
>CALBSU010000032.1 GCA_937967285.1 uncultured Acidobacteriota bacterium | reverse complement strand
AGGCTCCGGTCGATATTTCCGGCAAATAACTTGCTATACTTGATACCGGCTGAGTAATATGTGGCCGGTAGATGTATTCGAGATTGCGGCTCAACAAAAATAGCGGAAGATTAAGATACAATATCGGTGGTGAAACGGACGGGTGGAACCCGGTTGCGAAGCTGTCTTTCGGACTGGAGACGATCGAACCCTGACTGAGAATTCCATACCCTGACGCCGGGACGGCGAATAAAGTATGAAGCTTCCATCAATCCTGAATCTGATGACCGACGATCTGGCGGTCGATATGGGCACGTCCCGGACGCGCGTCTTCGCTCGGGGACGGGGCATTGTGGTCAATGAACCTTCTCTGATGGCCTACGATACCCCGTCGCGTGAAGTCGTCGCGGTCGGACTCGAGGCGCTCGAGCTCGAGGGCCGTGCCTCAGAGGACATCCAGATCATCAGCCCTCTGCAGGACGGAGTTGTGGCGGATTCGACATACGCCGGACAGCTTCTCGAACATTACATCCGCAAGGCCCGGGACCGGCGTTCGTCGATATCGCGCCGGGTACTGATCTCGATCGCGGCCGACGCCACCGACATCGAACATTACGCGCTGCGTTATGCCGCCAAGGAGGCCAGCGTCGGCAACGTCCATTTCATCAACAAGGGCCTGGTGACGATCCTTGGATCGGGAGTGGCGCCGGAAGACCAGCGCGCGACCATGGTCATCGATATCGGAGCCGGAACCACGACGATCGCGGCGATGGTCCACAACCATCTGATCTTCACCCGCACGCTGAGGGTCGGAGGCAACGATCTGGATGTCGCGGTGATCGACATGATCAAGCAGAATCACAATCTGCTGGTCGGCCCGCGAACGGCCGAGCGGGTCAAGATCGAACTGGGCTGCGCCGTACACCTGGATCAGGAACAGACGACCATGGTCAAGGGACGCAGCACGATCGGCGGAAATCCCGAGATGGCAGTGGTCAACAGCATCGAGATCCACGAGGCGATCGAACCGGTCGTCAGCCGGATCGTCTACGCCGTTCAGGACGCGCTCGAAGCGCTGCCTCCGGAAGCCTCCGGCGACATCTATGACCGGGGACTGATCCTGGCCGGCGGAACATCGCTGCTCGCCGGTCTGGACGAGCGCCTGTCGAAGGAGACGGAACTGGCCGTCGAGCTGACCGAAAGCCCGCAGCGCGCAGTCATCCGGGGCCTGGGCCTGCTCTTCGAGAACCCGCTCGCGCTGCGCCGCGCCATCATCCGCTCCGACAGCGAACGCTGACACGCCTTTTACCGATTCTTAACTTCACCCCGCCCGGTTTTATGCTATAATCCGGCGTCTTTTAACGGTAACCTCTAAACAGCGAGGTGCGATCTTCCACGAACATCGGGGCGGGTTCATTCTTTACCACACCGTAACGGTTGCGCTGAGAGCCGAGAAAAACAGCGCGACCGAGGGTGATGCGTCCTCAACCGCCTTTCAAGTTCATCAGACATTCAGTGATCACGCGCGCGCCGGCATAACTGTCGGTGCTTTTTTGCATTCGGAGGGAGAGAGATGACCGGCAGGGTTCTCGTGCTCAATTCGACATACGAACCGATCAATGTCTGCACGGCGCGCCGGGCAGTTGTTCTGATACTCAAAGGGATCGCCCGGGCGGAGGAGCGTCACGAGATCTTATTCAGGTCCTCGCGAACGGCCATGCCTGTGCCCTCGGTGATCAGGCTGACCGAGTATGTTCATATCCCCTACGAACGCAAGAGCCTCTCGCGCAAAAATATTCTGCTGCGCGACCATAACACCTGCCAGTACTGCGCGCGGGTTTTCGCCCAGAGCGAGCTGACGCTCGACCACGTAGTTCCAAAATCCCGCGGCGGAAGCTCGAACTGGGACAACCTCGTCGCCTGCTGCCGGAAATGCAACAACCGCAAGGGGAGCCACATGCCCGACGAAGCGGGGATGAAGCTCCTCAAACGCCCGCAATCGTTCAGTCTGCACGTCAACCGCCAGATCATGCGCTATCTCGGACGAAGCGACTCCTCCTGGCGGAAGTACCT
>CALBSU010000031.1 GCA_937967285.1 uncultured Acidobacteriota bacterium | reverse complement strand
GTGCTGTAATGGCCTTCATCGATGGGCGCGTTGAGCCGGCCCTTGCCCCGGATCGCTTCAATGAAATTCTGCGCGTGCATGTCGTCGAGCCCGGGATCGGCGCTGTTGCTGAGATTGGCCTTCTGCACGCCTCCGACTTTCTTGACCAGTTTGTTGTTCAGATCGTAGACGGAATAGGTGCCGCTGCCGTCGTAATCGAGCGTGCCTTTGCTGCCCATGAAAATAATCCCGTTGGCTTTGTATCCGGGAGCGCCGTAGGTGCTGCACGAACGCCCGAACCACGAAATTCCCCGGCCGCCTTCGAACTCGAGCTGAATCTCCTGCGTATCCGGAGCTTCCCAGTCATCTTGTCCGACATCGTGCCAGCGGCCGCCAAACGAAGTTACCCTGACCGGATATTTGACGTTCATCGCCCAGCGCGCGACGTCCAGCAGATGCGTGCCGTTATTGAGCGCTTCGCCCGTCCCCCAGTTCCAGAACCAGTGCCAGTTATAAGGATGCAGGTTGTCGCGGTAAGCGGTGCGCGGCGCCGGTCCCTGCCAGAGATCCCAGTCCAGCTCGGCGGGCGGCGCGACCTTCTTGCCGAAGCCAATCGGCGGACGGCGACGGGAATAGAAGCACTGCGCCAGAAACAGCTTGCCGATCACGCCTTCCTGGATCTCCTGAATCATCTGCTGCACGTTGCCGATCGAGCGGCGCTGATTTCCCATCTGCACCAGTCGCTTGTATTTCTTTGCGACCTCGACCAGGATCTCGCCCTCGCGCGGATTATGGCTGCAGGGCTTCTCGACATACACGTGCTTGCCCGCTTTCGCTGCCAGGATCGCCATCGGCGCGTGCCAGTGATCGGGCGTTGAAATCAGTATCCCGTCCACATCCTTGTCTTCCAGGACGCGCCGAAAATCGGTCTCCTGCCGGGGCGCCTTGCCCTGCAGCTTTTCCGCGACTGCGGCAGCCGGGCCGAGCGAGCGCCGATCGACGTCGATCACATACTTGAACTCGACGCCGGGCAGGACGGCGAATTTATTGATCAGTTCGGGGCCTCGACCGCTGCCGCCGGGCGCGCCGGTCCTCACGCCGGCCACCGCCAGCACAATCTTGTTGCCGGGCGACTGGGCAGCGTGAAGCGTGCTGTGAGCGCTCAGAACGGCGCCCGTTGTTATCGATGAGGCCACAAACTCTCGTCGCGAGATCCTTCTACTCATAAGATATTCTTCCTTTTCAGATGGATTGGTTCGTAATTCCAGATTCGCCGACAATCATACCCTGATTGCGGTTCATGAGAGAACGGCTGGTGATCGAATGGCCGCCGGGCCGCCTCTCTTAAACGAGCAGCTTGTCCTGCACCACGCCGTGGACGTCGGTCAGGCGGAAGTCGCGTCCCTGGAAGCGATAGGTCAGGCGCTGATGGTCGAAGCCGAGCTGGTGGAGCAGCGTCGCGTGCAGGTCGTGGACGTGGACTCCGCCGTCGATCACGCCGAAACCCAGTTCATCGGTCTCGCCGTGGATATGCCCCGGCTTGAAGCCTCCGCCGGCGACCCAGAGGGTGAAGCCGTCGACGTGATGGTCCCGTCCGGTCGAAGCGCGGACTTCGCCGAGCGGTGTGCGGCCGAACTCTCCGCCCCAGATGACGATCGTGTCTTCCAGCAGGCCGCGCTGCTTGAGGTCGAGCACCAGGGCGGCGCTCGCCTGATCGACCTCGCGGCAGCGCGCCTCGATATCCGGCCCCAGAGTGTTGTTTCGCTCGCCGTGGTGGTCCCAGTCGGTGTGGTAGAGCTGGACGAAGCGCACGCCGCGCTCGATCATCCGCCGCGCCAGCAGAGCATTTGCCGCGAAGCCGGAGTCGCCCGGTTTGACTCCGTACATCGCCAGCGTCGATTCCGATTCGCTGCTCAGGTCCATCAGTTCCGGCGCGCTGGTCTGCATGCGGAATGCCATCTCGTAGGCATTGAGCCGGGTCATGATCTCCGGATCGCCTGTCTTTTCAAGGCGCGACTTGTTGAGCGCGCCGACCGTGTCGTAGAAATCGCGCTCCTGATCGCGCGTCATCCCTTCGGGGCTGCGCAGATTGAGGATCGGATCGCCCTTCGAGCGAAAGGGGACTCCCTGGAACGAGGTCGGCAGAAAGCCGCTGCTCCAGAGCGTCGAGCCGCCGCGCGGTCCCCGAGGTCCGCTCTGCAGGACGACGAAACCGGGCAGGTCGCGCGATTCGCTGCCGAGGCCGTATGTCACCCACGCCCCGAATGCAGG
>CALBSU010000030.1 GCA_937967285.1 uncultured Acidobacteriota bacterium | reverse complement strand
ACGATCCCAAGTACGATCGACATCCCGAGACCCGAGCCGTGTCCCGATCCCTTGGTAGTGAAGAACGGGTCGAAGATCAGATCGATGATGTCGGCGGGGATCCCCATTCCTGTATCGCTGACGGTGATGACTATATAATCGCCCGGAACCGCACTCTCCGGTATCCTCCCGCTGTTCAATTCCGCGTTTTCGGCGGCGATCCGCAGCTTGCCGCCATCAGGCATGGCATCCCTGGCATTGATGCAGAGATTGATCAGGACCTGGTGGATCTGGGTTTCGTCCCCGACCAGCGTCCACAGATCGTCAGCGATATCGACCTCCAGTTCGGTCTCCTCCGGAAGCCCGTCCGCGATGAGCAATTTGATGTCCTCGACCACCCTCGCCAGGTCGAGAGAATCGAATTTGGCCTCCGCACCTCTCGCGAATGAGATCATCTGCTGAATCAGATTCCGCCCGCGGTCAGCGCTCCTGTATATCAATGAGAGCCATCTCCGGCTGTTCTCATCGGTTAATCTGGGCTGCAGGGCGGGCAGCGCCATGAAGATCGGAGCCATGATGTTGTTCAGGTCATGCGCGATCCCGCTGGCCAGCGATCCGATGCTTTCAAGCCGCTGAATCCTGTTCATCCTGCTCTCGAAGCGCTTCCTGTCGGTGATGTCTCTTGTCGCAAAGAGCAGCTTCTCTCCGCGTCTGTTCGCCGATCGGGATTGAGTTACGTGACACTCCACCCATCTCAGCCGATGAGTTTCGGACCTGATCGGCATCTCTATCCGGCCTTTGCCGTTACTGCTTCTGACGGTCTCGATCAGTTCGGTGAATTTCAACCGGTACGACGGATCTATCAGCGCCACCATGGAATCGAGGCTCCCGTCGCTGAGCCCGAAAAGATGCGATGCCCTTTCGTCGAATTCTATTCTGTCCGCCGACGGATCCCATTCCCATATTCCGGTGCCGGATGCGTCCAGCGCCAGTTGCAGCCTGGTCTCGCTCTCGCGCAGTCTGCGGTCGTTCTGGATCTGTTGAGTCACATCGCGTCCGATACAGCGGACCACGCCGGAGGCAGCGCTACCGGTCTTGAGCGAATTGGTGAATGCGATATATATCCGCGATCCGTCGGGGAGCAGGAAGGGGACGGTGCCGCTCGCCTGGCCGTTCCTGATCACCTGCTCGAGATACTTGTCGAATACCTCAAGCCCCTCGGGCGCGAGCAGTTCACGGATGTTGCGCCCGATCAGGGCGTGCGGATTCGGGAATCTGAATCGCTCGGTGAATTCTCGATTGACCGTCTGTATCACACCTTCGATATCGTGTGTTCCGATGAAGAGACCGCTGTTCTCCACCAGGTCGCGATAGCCCGATTCGCTCGCCTCGAGGCTGCGCATCGCCTCGACGCGTTTAGTGATGTCGCGGGCCGCCAGAAGGATCAGGCCGGGTTCCGACGAGCCCTCATACAATCCGGCACGCTGTTCAACCCATCTTATCCCGCCGAGTTTATGTCTCACCCGATATTCGATCGTCGAGAATCCTTCGGCTCCCGCCGACAGTACTCCATCGATCGCGCGATTGAATTCCGGAAGATCCTCGGGATGAATCAGAACCTCAGTCGTCAGCACCTCAGCCTCGGCGCGGCTGTAGCCGGTCAGCCTTTCGATCTCATCATTGATGAATGTGAATTTCCCTGACGCCGGCTGATAGAGCGCTATGACATCCGGAAGGATCACGGCCAGTCCGCCCAGATCGGCCTCCAGATTTCGACGCTCCTCATTCGATCGGTTTCTCAGGATGGCATACCTGATCGTTCTGAGCAGCAGATACTGGTCCATCTCCCACTTGACCAGATAGTCCTGCGCACCCGCCTCGAGCGCTTCGCGGGCCGTCTTTTCGTTCCCCGTTGCGGTCAGGACCACGACAGGCAGTCGAGGCGCCGCCTCCCTGACCTTGAGATACGTCTCGACTCCCTCGCTGTCTTCGAGCGCCAGATCCAGCAGTATCAGATCGAAATCGCCGCCCTCGATCAGACTCAGGCCCTTCATCAGACTGCTCGCCGCCTCGATCAGATAGTCCTCACCCGGCGCGCTGATCATGGCGCTGATGATCTCCGCCTGTAACGGATCATCTTCGATCAGCAGTATTTTTATTCGGGTGTCCGGCATAGCTGCCTTCCAGTCTCGTTAACTTGGGGCTTGCCTGATGATGGTTCAGCGTTTGTTCCTGACGCATTTTAATGAGACCTCGAATTTACTGCAAGTTTTTGTTTTTAATGCTTATCACATGATTAATTATGAAAGAAAAAACTATGAAATCTACATGAAGTTGTATTATGATGACGACTCTTGGACATAGAGTGCTAGTATATTGGTGCCACAAACAGTAGATCACGCCAAAGAGTCAGTTATTTATGGAATTCGCGGCCGGCAGACCGCAAATTCCGTTTATAAACGCCCCTGACCCCCGAAATGGTGTGATTCGCGATCGGCTGTCATCCCGATCTCTGATCGGGCAACGATGCTGAATGAATCCGGTGCGGACGATTCCCCTTGAATCCGCACAGGAGTACTCAGCGCAGGTCTGATTTTCGGCAGCCGCGAATCTTCACATAATCTGCTTTGCCCCTTGATAACAAAATGATCGGCGAACGGCTGTCCACGGGTAGCGACAAGCCGGGTTATTCCTGTCCGTTAGCGGCGGGACAGCCTGTCTCTGAAACCGTTCACCGACTACTGATAAACTCCTGACCTCGCTGGAGCATTGCGATGAATCCTCCTGTAGTTGCCGTTGACCGGGCTGTAAGGGTTCTGATCGTTGACGATCAGATCATTGTCCGGGAAGGGCTCAGAATGTTACTTGAAAGCATGGATCGGATCAGGGTGGTGGGTGAAGCCGCGACCCGTGAAGATGCGCTGGAAAAAGCTCGTCATACCCAGCCGGATGTCATACTCCTCGACCTGGATCTGGGTGGCAAATCTTCATCAGGCAAGGACTGCCTGCCTGAGCTTATTCGTCAATGCCCGTCGAGCCGCGTGCTCGTGCTGACCGGCACTCATAACCATCAACTGCACTTCGATGCCATTCGACTCGGAGCGAGCGGCCTCGTACACAAACTCGAGGCATCATCGCGTCTGGGTGATGCGATCCGGAAGGTCAATCAGGGTGAGGTCTGGCTCGACGGCACTCTGATGGCCGACGTCCTGCACGAATTCTGGCATCTCAATGATACCGGCAGAGCGGATCTCGATACCAATCTGCAGACGAATGGCGCATCCACCCCTTCCATATCGACTGAAGTCCCGCCCGAGGAAACCGAAAAGATCGTTCAGTTGACCAATCGCGAAAGGGAAGTCATCGAACTGATCGGCAAGGGAATGCGAAACCAGCAGATCGCCGATCACCTCTTCATTTCAGTAATCACTGTCCGCCATCATCTCTCATCCATATTCTCGAAACTCGGGGTCGGAGACCGCTTTGAACTGGCGATCTATGCTTACAAATACGGCCTTGCCCGACTCCCTATCGAATGACTCTCGTATCTCGTTCACTGGCAAGATGTTATAGCCGGCTATCCCGCCCGGCCATTAATCTTTGCGGGTGATTGATGGTTCGCTTATAGTACAAATGTGCTATGCGGGGGTGAAGAACTTACATAGTTTTAACACGGATTCGTGAAAAATGGTTGTTGTGTACGATAGGCATGTGCAGGTCACTATCGTAATATGTCCACGTCAAATACCCATTTCAAGTCAACACTTAGATTGACTGAACAAAAATTGTAGGGTGTGTTTTGGTTGAAGTCCTGGGTTTGGTTCTGCGGGGAGAGTAATCCCCCTCGGAGGCTTGTCTTATCCGATAAACAGTCAAGTCCGTAACTGACTGCGGATGGGCGCCTTGAATCAAAAAGACAACCTTCTATATCCGATTGCCATTCAAACGGCGAGATCGAC
>CALBSU010000029.1 GCA_937967285.1 uncultured Acidobacteriota bacterium | reverse complement strand
CTCAGTGATGCGGGACTCCGCGGACGCATCTGACCGTGTCGCGGGCGATGAGCAGTTCCTCGTCGGTCGGAATGACGTAGATGCCGACCTGAGAGCCGTCATCGCTGACAAGCGCTTCGGCTCCGCCGACAGCCGAACCGTTGCGTGAGGGATCGAGCCTGATACCCATCCATTCGAGTCCATCGCAGATCCGGCCGCGGATCTCCGCTGAGTTCTCTCCGATGCCGCCCGTGAAGACTATCGCGTCGGCGCCGCCCATCGCCGCAAGATATGATCCGATATATTTTCTGACGCGGTAACAGAAGATCTCGATCGCCAGAATGGCGCGTCGATCGTGGTTCTCTTTCGCCTCGGCGAGCAGTTCGCGCATATCGTGTGTCAGTCCTGAGATGCCGAGCAGACCCGACTGCTTGTTGAGCAGGCTCTCGACCTCCGCCAGCGACATCCCCTCCTTGGTCGAAAGAAATTCGAGGATCAGCGGGTCAAGATCGCCCGACCGGGTTCCCATGACGAGACCTTCGAGCGGAGTCAGCCCCATCGATGTATCGATCGAATTCCCTCCCCTGATCGCCGAAGCCGAACAACCGTTCCCGAGGTGGATCGTGATGATATTGACCTGGTCCCGTGGAATGTTTCTGATCAGCCGGTAACGGAATGCGACGTACCGGTGAGAGGTCCCGTGAAACCCGTATCTTCGAATCTTGTGACGGCGGTAATACTGGTACGGAAGCGCGTAGAGGTAGGCATGCTCGGGCAGCGTCTGATGAAAAGCGGTATCGAAAACCGCTACCTGGGGCATTCCGGTGCCGAAGATCTCGCGCGAAGCCATGATCCCCTTGATGTTGGCGGGATTATGGAGCGGCGCGAGTTCGATGCAGTCCTCGATTTCGCGAATGATCTCGCTCGTCACCACGGCCGACTGAGTGAACCGCTCGCCTCCGTGCACCACACGATGCCCGACGGCGTGAATATCCGAGACCGAAGTGATCTCTTCAACATTCGATTCCGGCGAACACACCCATCTGGAGATGTAGCTCACCGCGGACCTGATGTCCTTCAACTGGGCGGTAGTCCGAACCGTTTCACTCCCCTCAGCCTGGAGCGTGAGAATCGACTCGCCGCCGATCCGTTCGATCATGCCTCGCGCCAGTTTGCGGTCTTCATTCCGCGCTATCGCTTCCAGATCGGTCTCGATTACCTGAAATTTGACCGACGAACTGCCGCAATTCAATACCAGTACATTCATATTCTTATCCCAAAAGGTGCGTCCGGATACCTGAATCAGGCATTATTGGTCTGGGCAGCACAGAACTCTCGCCAACATCATCTTTATTTCCAATATTTACACTCAAAGACGAAATACCGTCCCTTTCGGCACGGACATTGCAATATCCAAAGACGAGAGATGCATCAGAACCTGCGCAAAGATAAAGACGCGGGAGGCATTTCGCAAGCGGGAGACAGGTTTGATAATATCGTATTGTCCGGGCTGGTGGAGCATGGCGTCAGCGAGATTTTGCGTCCCCTTCACAGTATGCAAGCTGGAACATCAGGTCGACGCTTGGGCAGGACGAGAGGGGGGTAAATAAAGATGAAGGATATCAAAAGGTTAATTTTCACGATTCTGCTGTCATTCGCGCTTTCGTTTACGGCTGCGGCCGGCACGCAGTTTCCGGGTATGCAGGGTAAACCGCCGGAACGGCCCAGGGAACGCGAGAAGGATCCGCCAAAGGATCCCCCGAAACCGCGCGATGACAAGCGGGAAAAACCCAAGAAACCGGACTATCAGTCACGGATCGACTTCTGAAACCCGGCCGGTTCGTCAAAGAAGCGGACCGCGACCGTGCTCAGTGGTTCTCTCTCCTTACCTGAAAACCCCGCCGGAAAGGCAGTTCCGGCGGGGTAATTTTTTCAGCTCGCCTTGCGCGCGCGACGCTTGATAAGTCCGTCCTTACGCACTTTGCGCGGATTCTTGCGAGTCTTGCCGTAAGTGCCGCGGCTGATCTTGCCGCGCTTTGACCTCTGATCGCCTCTACCCATCATGACCTCCGTGGATGATTGATTTCCCGGCGATTTCGAATGCCGGTTAGATTACGAAACAGTTTTACTTGCATTCCGATCGCATTTCAAGGACTGGGGGCAGTCTCAGCCGGCCGGCGCGGGATCAGCGGGATGAAAATCATCGCCCGCTCGACGAACCGCGCCCTCTTCCTCGAGTTTTTCGAGATGAGCGAGGACGGATTGCTCGGCCAGCTTGTGCATTGCCTGCGGAACATCTGTATAGACTCGTTCGACGATATCGGGGAGCGTGAAGGCGCCGGCCTCGACGGCCTTGAATATATTCGTTTCGCGTTCCAGCCGGTGAGCGATGTACTCCTCGATCTTGTTGCGGGCATCGGCGATGACGGGTCCGTGGCCGGGCATGAGGGCCGTCAGTTTCGGAAGTTCGAGATACCTCGCAAGCGAGTTCATATATTCGCGCATATTCCCTTCCGGCGGCGCGATGACCACGGTGCCGAATCCGACGACGCAATCGCCTGTGATCAGGGTCCCTGTCCGCTCCTCGTGGAAGCTGAGGTGGCCGCGGGCGTGTCCCGGAGTCCAGAGCGCCCGCAACCGCCAGGTGAGACCGGACTTCGCCTCGCTCAGTTCGATCAGATCGCCGTCTTCGATGTAGCGATCGATCGGGATCTGGTCGCCGACGGCTTCAGCGGTCAGCCTGTGAGCGGCGACCGGCAGATTGAATTTCTCGACCAGATGGTTGACGCCGAGAATGTGGTCCGGATGAAGGTGCGTGATCAGGATCTCCCTGATCTTCCGCCCTTCGGAGATGAACCGTTCGAGATTGCGATCGAGAATCGCCTGCTGATCCGGGTACGGCGATCCGGGATCGATGACCACCATCTCGTCGCCGCCGATGATGTAGCAGTTGGTATGCGTGGCGGGCGGAATGGTCGGAGTTCTGAGCGCGCAGAGATAGAAGCCGTATCTCATCTCGACGCGCGTTTCCAGATGATCGCGCTCCTCCTGCGGGATGCTGAACATCCGTGCGGCGAAGTTCTCGATATCCTCGGCCAGCGCCTGAAGCGCGGCGAAGATCGGGGTGACGATCAGACATTCGCCGTCAATCCAGCGCTGCAGAGCCTCGTGCGGGCGGAGCCACTCCCCTTCCTCGAGCTCGCCCGGGATAACGTCGGCATCCTGTCCTTCAGGAAGCCAGGCGGCGTAGAAGCGCGTGTCGTAGCGTCGCGGCATGGTCGCCGGAGTCACCCATCGGGGCGCTTCGATCAGATGCGACGGGTCGATCTCCAGCCCTTCGGACTCCAGAATCTGGCGGAATGTTACGCGGTCCTCGATCAGCTCGCGACGCAGGGACGAGAGTCGATCACGGGACAGTCGCTCGACGCCGCTCGCGATCAGGATCCCCGTCTCCTCGAAGATCTCGCGAATCGCCGCCACACGCATCACCGCGTCCTCGGCCGGCCGACTGACCGGCACTTCCGCATCGGCCTCGTCGCGCTGCCCGCCGGGAAAGGCGTGATAACTGGCCATGAACCTGAGCGTGCGCGCCCGCTTCACCCAGAAGACCTTGGGATCCTCGGGATCGCGGAGCAGGATCATCGCCGCCGCATCTTTCGGAGTTACCGGAACCGTCGAATGGTCACTCATACCTTGAAGTTTAATGGTTCGTTGTCATAGTTTCCAGTTCCCGGTTTCCAGTTGATATACGCAGATCCGAATATTTTCCGACGGCTATATTCTGATGGAGCCTCATCACTGCGGATAATACTGGAAACTGGAAACCGGCAACTGGAAACTACTTTACAACCCCGCCAGATCCCATTTTTTGATCACGGAATCGATCA
>CALBSU010000028.1:0-2500 GCA_937967285.1 uncultured Acidobacteriota bacterium | reverse complement strand
CGAAGAGATCCGAACCCGCGTCGATCGGGGCGAACGCGTGCTGGTCACGACGCTGACCAAGAAGATGGCGGAGGATCTGGCCGACTACTACGGCGATCTCGGCATCAGAGTCCGCTACATGCACTCAGAGATCGAGACGCTCGAAAGGATCAAGATCCTGCGCGACCTGCGGAAGGGCGAGTTCGACGTGCTGATCGGGATCAACCTGCTGCGCGAGGGGCTGGACCTGCCGGAGGTTTCGATGGTCGCCATCCTCGATGCCGACAAGGAAGGCTTTCTGCGCAGCGAATCGTCGCTCATCCAGACGATCGGCCGCGCGGCCCGGAATTCCCGAGGCAAGGCGATCCTTTACGCCGACAAGATGACAGATTCGATGCGGCACGCGATCGACGAGACCAATCGCCGCCGCGCCAGGCAAGAGGAATACAACGAAGAGCACGGCATTACTCCGCAGTCGATCATCAAACCGATCGAGGCGACGCTCGTCACGGCATACGAGGCCGATTACTTCAAGGTCCCCGTCAACCTCGAGGACTACGACGAATACTCGCCCGATAAACTGGCCGAAACGATCGTCCAGCTCGATCTGGATATGCGTCAGGCCGCGCGGAATCTGGAATTCGAGCGTGCCGCGGAACTGCGCGACAAGATAAAATACCTGCGTGAACGTGAGATGGAAGTAAGCTAAAGGGCGGATTTGAAAAGCGGCGCCCGCGGGCGCCGCACTCCACATATGACACCACAACTACTACACGACAGTCGCTGCCTGCTCGGAGAGGGGCCGGTCTGGGATCACAAGACTCAAAAACTTTACTGGGTCGACATCGAGGGATATGCCGTGCACGTCCTCGACACGAAGAGTTCCGATCACGGAGTGATCGACGTCGGGACGTACGTCGGGTCGCTCTGCGTGCGGCGATCGGGCGGGCTGATCCTGGCGCTCAAGGATCGTTTCGTGGCTTTCGATCCGGAGACGGGCGAGATGACGCCGCTGGCTGACGCCGAGACTCGCCTGCCGGGCAACCGTTTCAACGACGGCAAGTGCGATCCGGCCGGACGCTTCTGGGCCGGAACGCTGATGCTCGATGAGGATCACGGCGAGGGGCAAGGCAACCTCTACTGTCTCTATCCGGATCATCGCGTCGAGCTGAAGATGCCGGGAGTCTGGATCTCGAACGGTCTGGCGTGGACGAGCGACAACCGGACGATGTACTACATCGACTCGCCGCTGCGGACGGTTTCAGCCTTCGATTACGACCTCGAGACCGGGAGTATCACGAATCGACGTGTCGCGATTCTGGTCGCTGAAGGGATGGGCTATCCGGACGGGATGGCGATCGACGAGGAGGACAAGCTCTGGATCGCGCACTGGGACGGCGCCTGCGTCCGGCGATGGGATCCGCAGACCGGCGAGGTGCTGGCGACGATCGAGATGCCCGTCACGCGACCGACATCTTGCGTCTTCGGCGGTGAGAACTTCGAGACGCTCTACATCACATCGGCCAGCACGCGCCTGAGCCCCGAACAGCTTGCTCCGCAACCGCTGGCCGGCGCGGTCTTTCAGTGCAAACCCGGCGTCCGCGGACTGCCGATGACCGAATTCGCCGGATAGGTTGAATCATCCACAAAGGACACGAAGAATCACAAAGGGGGGTTCAGGCCCGGGATATTCTTTGTGAGTCTTTGTGTCCTTTGTGGACATAAACTCTGATCCGCCGGAGAGGTTTCATTTATCCACGAAGAAACACAAAGGGGAATTTCAGGCCCGAGACATTCTTTGTGAGTCTTTGTGTCCTTTGTGGACAATCCTTACCGAGGCATACATGAGATTCAGGGACAAAGTCATCATCGTCACCGGCGGAGGCGGAGAGATCGGACGGTCGACGGCTCTGCGTTTCGGGCAGGAAGGCGGGATCGTCGTCGTGACCGACCTCAATGGCGAGGCGGCCTCCGGGGTCGCGTCGGAAATCACCTCTTCGGGCGGGCTGGCATGGGCAGCTCCGCTCGATGTCTCGAATAATGACGAGGTCGAGGGGCTGGTCAACGCCGTCGTCCAGCGCCATGGGCGGATCGACGTGCTCTGCAACATCGCCGGCATCGCGCCCTACGAACCGATCCTCGAAGCGACCGGAGAGATGTGGCAGAAGACGATCGACGTCAATCTGACCGGCGTCTTCCTCTGCTCGCGCGCTGTCGCCCGGCAGATGGTCGGTCAGAAGAGCGGCGCGATCGTCAACATGGCCTCGACCAACGGCATCGTCGGCGAATACGGCCTGTCGGGATACAACGCATCGAAGTTCGGCGTGGTCGGCCTGACGATGACGATGGCGATCGAGCTCGCGCCGCACGGGATTCGCGTCAACGCCGCGGCTCCCGGAATGATCAGCACGAAGCTCTCCCGGACCGTCCTCGAGACCGATCCGAAACTCGCCGAATCCTACTTCCGCGACAAGATCCCGATGGGACGGTTCGGAACGACCGATGAGGTGGCCGCCGTCGT
>CALBSU010000027.1 GCA_937967285.1 uncultured Acidobacteriota bacterium | reverse complement strand
AAAGTAGAAAGTAAAAAGTAGAAGGAGAAACCATGAACAAAACGACCAACAGAATCCGGGTGATGATTGGACTTGCCGTGCTGCTCTGTCTGAGCGCGGCGCCGGCCGCCGCGCAGAATGCCCGGCTGCAGGTGGAGAGCCTCGACCGGCTCTTCCCGAACGCGGTCGAAACCGTCGACGTCAACCTGGAAGGCTCCCTGCTCCAGATCGCGGCGAAATTCCTGTCGAACAAGCCCGAGGAGGCCGCCATCAAGGAGCTGGTGGCCGGATTGAAAGGCATCTACGTCAAGGGCGTAGAGTTCGACAAGGATGGATCGATCAGCGACAGCGATGTCGATGCGATCAGGACTCAGCTCCGCGGGCCCGGCTGGGAGCGAATCGTCGGAGTCCGCAGCAAGCGCGAAGGCGACAACGCCGAGGTCTATCTGATGCTTGAGGGCGGCGTGATCTCCGGCATCGGCGTCCTGGTCTTCGATCCGAAGCAACTGTTCGTGGTCAATGTCGTCGGCCCGATCGACCCTGAGAAGATCGGCCAGCTTCGCGGCCACTTCGGCATTCCGAAAAATCTCGACTTCGATGTTAAGTAAGTAGAAAGTAAAAAGTAGAAAGTAGAAAGGTGAAACCCGATTAATAAAGCGTCTTTATTACTCCGCAACCACTTTCTACTTTCTACTTTTTACTTTCTACTTCCAGGAGGGGGGAAGTATGACCGTGCTGAAAAGAACGATTCGGATGCTGATGATACCGGCGCTGCTGGCGGCGATTGTGGCGGGCGGTTCAATGTCGGTTCCGGCGCAGCAGCTCCAGCCGAAGGGCAAGGAGTTCAAGGACGTGGTCAGGTACATCGAGTCCCGGTACGGCGTCCGCAAGACGCGAATACCGATGCTCGGGCTGGCCAACTTCGCCTTCAAGCTGATCAGGCCGGCGGGCGTCAAGGGGTTCAAGCTGGCGGTGTTCGAGGATGCCGATTTCACATCGGGCAACGATTCATTCAGCGCCTTCATGCGCGGGGCATACCGCAAGGGATGGCAGCCGCTGGTCCGCGTCAATTCACGGCGCGAAGGGAACATGCAGACTCACATCTATGCCAGAAATTCGGGCAAGGACGTGCAGTTTGCGATCGTCACGTTCGAGGAGCGCGAGGCGGTTGTTCTCGAGGTCAAATTCAATCCCGAAGCGGCGGCGCGCTTCATGGAGAACCCGAAGGTCATGGGGATCTCGATCGGAAACACGATCCGGGGCGGTGGAAACAGCACTGATATCGCCGGGAACAGCGGCGTCACCCGATCGCAGCGGAGTTCGACTCCCGCTTCGCCGAGGGCCGGCGACGTTGATTCGATCGATACGGCCGGGACTGAGAAGTCTGTTTCCGGCGGGACGCCCGCGCGGCGTCCGGCGCTCGTAACCGGAGACGATCGGGCGATGCCCGAGGTGACCGCGGATGTTCCCGCTGATGCTCCGCAGCCGGCTGCCGCCCCGTCGGGAGATTCAATCCGCATCGAGACGCGGCTGGTCAACCTCAACGTCAAGGCGGTCGACAAGGCTGGACAGCCGCTGAAGTCGCTCAATCAGGATGATTTCGCAATCTATGAGGACGGCGTCCGCCAGGAGCTGACCCATTTCAGGCCGGTCAACGCTCCGGTCAATCTGATCCTCATGCTGGATCTGAGCGGAAGCACGAAGAAGAGCCGCGACAGGATGGTCGATGCCGCCCGCAAGTTTATCGACGCCCTGCCGGCGCAGGACAGGATCGCGCTGGTGGCTTTCACCCGCAAGTACAGGACGCTGCAGGATTTCACGAGCGACAAGCAGGTGCTCAAAAAATCGGTCGAGAAGATCAAAAAGATTTCGGGCGGGACGGCATTTTACGACTCGATGTGGGAAGCGCTCGACAACCTCGACCGCATCCCCGATGCGCGCAAGGCAATCGTCGTTCTGACGGACGGCGAGGACGAATCGCTGCTCGGCACTGAGGAGACGTCCCATTCCTTCGAGGACCTGCTCGATCGCGCGTCTGAGGAGGATGTGACCATCTACCCGATCTATTTCAGCGCGAGCAACCACTACAACAAACTGGGAGCGCTCTTTGGCGGGTCGCTCAATGTCGGACCACGGAGCCAGCAGAAGGCCGCCCGTGAGCAGCTCGAACTGCTGGCCGAACAGACCGGAGGCGAGGTCATCAACACGCGCCTCCAGGAGGACCTGGACGATGCCTATCGGCGGGTGGCAAATGAGGTCCATACGCTCTACAGCCTCGCCTACTCGCCTGACAGGCTGAAACACAACGGAGAGTTCAGGAAGATAGCGGTCAGGATCGGCCGCGACGGGGCGGTCGCGCGCACGCGCAAGGGATACTTTGACAGATAAGAGGGAGAAGAGCGATGAGATCTATCTTGATTTTAATAGTCCTTCTGGCGGCGCCGGTTGCAGCGCAGGACGGGCATCTGAGCCTGAACCACCTCAACCGTTTCTATAACGACGCGACCGAGAGCTTCGACGTGAGGTTCGATTCCGATGTCCTCCGCGCGCTCTCGTCGTCCCGTCCGGCAGGAGGCAGGGACGCCGCAGCTTTCAGTGCGGCCCTCGGCCGGTTGCGCGCCGTGACCGCCAAGGGATTCAGATTCGCGGGACCGGGCAGGTTCGGCGACAACGATCTGGCCGAACTCCGCTCCCAGCTTTCGCAGCCCGCCTGGGAGCGCGTCGCGACCATCAGGCAGAAGGGCCGGGAGAGCCTAGAGATCTACCTTGTCCAGCGCAACGGCATCACTGTCGCGCTGACACTGCTCTCTGTCAGTCCGACGGAGATTTATGTGGCCAATCTGGTGGGGGATATCGATATCATTCAATTCAGCTCCGAGGAGGGGCTCAAGGGCCTGGCCAGCCTGGATCAGAACTGGGAGCGGTGGCTCAACAAGCGCGGCAGATCGCGCTGGAAATAAACCTCCGGCATATGAGCAATAATTTAATGCCGAGACTGACGCAATGAATGGAGTTGTCATGAATAAGTCGGGGATGATGGTTAGATGCCTGGTCGGGACGCTGTTCCTGCTCATGTCATCGGCCGTCATGGCGCAGGATGCGAAAATTCAGATCAGCCAGCTCAACCGGCTGGCCGACAAGGCATCGGAGACGGTCGAGGTCGATCTCGATGAGAAGCTGCTTCAGTTGGCGGCGAAATTTCTGAACACGAAGAATCCGCAGGAAGCCAAGGTCAAGGAGCTGGTCGCCGGACTCAAGGGCGTCTATGTCAGGGTCTTTCAGTTCGACAAGGCGGGCGATTATCAGAACAGCGATCTCGACTCGATCAGGACTCAACTGCGGTCGCCGGGCTGGTCGAGGATCGTCGGCGTCCGCAGCCGCAAGGAGAACGAGAACATCGACGTTCATATCAGGATGCTCAACGATACCGTGGCCGGCCTGGCGATCATCGCCGCTCAGCCGCAGGAACTGGCCGTCATCAACATCGTCGGTATGATCGACCTCGAGAAACTGCGGGAGCTCGAAGGTCAGTTCGGAATCCCGAAGCTCGATCTCGACGGCTCGTCGCGGCCGAAACCGAAGAAAGACTGATTTCATTACCACGATCGCGGTCTCCGGCCTTAAAATGGCGGCATGGCCGATGAGACCCTGATCGTCGAAACCCCTGAGCACGTCGAACTGCATTTCGCCCTGGCGACAGTCGGCAACCGCTTTCTGGCCTGCGCGATCGATCATTCAATACAGCTGGTCGCTCTGATGCTGACTTCGTGGATCGCCTGGCGATTGAGCGAGGACGTCAGGCAGACGAGCAGCCGCATCTTCGGCGGAAACGGAGATTCAAGCGTCTGGGTCCTGGCCGTCGGCACGCTGATCACCTTCGTCATCCTCTTCGGCTATTTCATCCTCTTCGAAACATTCTGGAACGGTCAGACTCCCGGCAAGAGATGGATGAAGCTGAGAGTCATCCAGGATGACGGCCGCCCCGTCACCTTCTTCTCATCCTTCGCGCGCAACCTGATGCGCTCGGCCGATATCATGCCGCTCCCGTTTTACTCGGTCGGACTCATCTCGGCCTTCACCAGCGCTCGCGCCAAACGGATCGGGGATTACATCGCCAATACCGTCGTCATCAAGGAGCGGGAGTCCGAGGCGCCCGCCTTCGAGGAGGTCTTCGAACACGAGATCATCGATTCCGCTCTCCGCAGGATCGCTCCGGCGGTGGAATTCAAGGGAGACGTCGGCGTCATCTCGTCCTCAGA
>CALBSU010000026.1 GCA_937967285.1 uncultured Acidobacteriota bacterium | reverse complement strand
CAGAATTTCCGGCCTGTTGATCGCCGCCTGCCTGGCGGCGATCCCGGGCCTCGCCCAGAACCGCGAGACGCGCGACAAGATCGACCGGATCGCGGTTCAGATGGAAGAGACGAAGACGGAACTGACTCTGCTCCAGCGGCAGGTCCAGTCGATGCAGGAGACGTTCAACAAGACGACCGGCGAGCTCAATACGCTGATTATTCAGATCAGCGATAATATCTCCGCCATTCGTCGGGCTCAGTCTTCCGTCTCGACCAATTCAAACGATACCGTCACACAGATCTCGACGATGCGTGAGCGGATCACGGCCACCGACCAGCGGATCGAACGCCTCTCGGAGCAGTTCGCCCAGTTGCGCAAGCTGATCGAGGACATCCCGAAGATGCCCACCTTCGCCCAACTGACGCCGGGCAATGCCGAACAGCTCTTCGCCGCGGCTTACAGCGATTACTCGCGGGGGAACTACGAGCTGGCGCTCTCGGAGTTCAGGCAGTACGTCGAGACCTATCCCGGCTCCGAACTGACCGACAATGCACAGTACTGGATCGGCGAGATCTTCTACGCCCAGAAGAAACTCGCGGAGGCTGCCGAGGAACTCGAGAAGGTCAAGAACGTCAACGCGAAGGGCGACAAGGTCCCGACAGCTCTCTACAAGCGCGGTTTGATTCTCTTCGAGCTGGGCAGCAAGGAGGCGGCGGTCGAGCAGATGCTGGAGGTGATCAATGATCATTCAGCATCGAGCGAAGCCCAGCTCGCGCGCCAGCAGCTCGAACAGCAGGCGCCTGAGGCGCTCGCGGCGCCGCCCGATCCGAAGACGCGGCGCAAGACGACTCGCCGGCCCTGAAAAGCGGAAGATCAGTTTTTCATTATCCTTCGGTTACCCGAAAGAGGAGCCCGGCGGAACACCTGACACTTCAGACACATCGGCCACCCCTAGCTACTCTGCACCTGACGTCCTGGTTCCGCCGGGACCCTCCAGGGTTGCATCGCCGCCGTCTCCGATCGCCTGACCGGCAGACGGCGGCATTAGCGGACAACGTGACCGGCCTCAACTAGCCAACCGTGTCACAGCCAATAAAGACGAGAGATACGAGACAGGATTCCACAATCTTCCCTGAAAATCTCAAACACTCGAATATGGATTCAGGTCAGGGGAGCGATGCGGTCGGCCGGAAAATCATCTCCATTCGACTTCAGCGATCTTGAGGTTTACGTTCTTGCCCTTGAGTTTTTCGGTGCCGAGGGGATTGAGACGGAAGCTCTCGTCGAGGACCTGCATGGTGTTCTCGCTGATCACGATCTGTCCGGGTTTGGCGAGGCTTTCGAGGCGGGCGGCGGTGTTGACGGTATCGCCGATGGCGGTGTAGTCGAGGCGCGTTTCAGAGCCGATGTAACCGACGATGGCCGGGCCGGTGTTGATGCCGATGCCGATCGAGATGGGCGGGAGGTTTTCGGCCTCGAGCTGGCGGTTGAAGACGACCATGGCGCGCTGCATCTCGATGGCGGCACGGACGGCCTGGACGGCGTCCAGTTCGCCGACGTATGGTGCTCCGAAGAGAGCCATCATGCCGTCGCCGATGTATTTATCGAGAGTCCCGCCGTGAAGGAAGATGATCTCGCTGAGCATCGAAAAGTAGCGGTTGAGCAGGCTGACGACCATCTCCGGCGTTCTGGTTTCGGAGAGCGTGGTGAAGCTGCGGATGTCAGCGAAGAGGGCGGTGATCATCTGCCGGACGCCGCCGAGACGGATCTCGTCGGGCGACCTGAGGATCTGGTCGACCACCTGGCGCGGCAGGAAGCGTTCGAAGCTGGCGCGCGCCTGGGCCTGTTTCTGCAGTCTGTCGTGGTTGATGACCGTGTTGATGGCGATGCTCGTGTGAACGGCTACAGTGTTGAGCAGGTCGAGGTCGTCGGCAGAGAAGGTGTCAAGGATGTCATGGCGGTCGGCATAGATGATGCCGAGAAGGCCGCGCGGGCCGATGATCGGCGCGGCCATGACCGACTGGACCTGAATCGACAGGACGCTGTTGGACGAGAACTCGAGATCATTGTGCGAGTCGTCGAGCAGGACCGAGACCCGTTCGCTGGCGACCTTCCTGAAGATCGTCTGGCTGATCGGCAGCGGCTCGCCGATCTCACCCGTGCCGCGCGTTTTTGCGGCCACCTGCTCGAATTCTCCCTGATCGTTCTTTCTGAAAATGAAGCAGCGCGAGGCCGGAGTCACCGAGAGGAGGATCTCGCTGACCTTCTCGTAGATTTCGTCGAGCGAGAAGAGCGAACCGAGTTTCTGGCTCAGTTCATAGAAGAGCTTGAGAACGCGGTCCTTCTTTTCGATCTCGTGGCGGTAGACGATCGACGGAACTTCCTGGGATTCCGGGTAATCGCTGAGCAGCGAGTTGGTCAGCACGTCGTCGGGCTTCTTGTGCAGGACTTCGCGGAAAGACTCTGAGTTGAGCCTGGTGCCGTAGGGATCCGATTCGCTGAAGGTGAGAGTCGAGGAGCCGAGCTTGATCTCGTCGCCCGAGGTCAGTTTGAAATCCTTCAACGGTTCGATCCTGATGCCGTTGATGAACGTTCCGTTGCCGCTCTCGAGGTCGCGGAGGATGACGCTGCGATCCCGTCTGATGATCGCGGCATGCGTTCTCGAGACGCGCGGGTCGTCGAGGACGAGATCGTTCTTCAATTCGCGACCGACGAGGATCTCGGGTTTCACCAGTTCGTAGGTGAAACTCTTGCCCCCGCCCGTCAATACCTGAAAGCTGGATTTCATATCAAAAGACGTATTCGCGACCGACTTCAGCGACGGTTATTCTATCATTATTCAGCGCGGCGATCTCCTCGACGACCTGGTCCCGGTACGGTGTCTTGAGATGGATGGCGAAGATCTGAATGTCGTCGCGAATCCTTGTCATTTCTTCGACCAGCGTGATCGGTGAATGATGCTGCGAGACGCGTGCCAGATCGGTCAGGCGATTGGGAAAAGAAAGATCGATGAAGACCGCCTTGAGGTGCGGGCAGCCGTCAGCCACCTCCCAGATCCGTTCCGTCGCCCCGGTATCGGATGTGAAGAGGAGCGCGGTACCGCCGTCATCGACGAGCATCCCGTGAGTCAGGATGGTATGAGTGACCGGGACCGGAGTGATCCTCAGCCCCTCGACCTCGAAGCTCTCCCCGGAGCGGTAATGATGAAATTCGAGCAGTTCGGTGTGGTCGTTCCTGAGCACCTCGAACGGGATCCACATCCGGTAGTTGAAGAGGTGCTGTTCGAGTGCCGCAAGATCCGATTCGGTGCACCAGACTCCGACGGGGCGCCGCAGCAGATCGTAGAGATCCGTGATGAAGAGCGGCAGCGAAAAGACATGATCGAGATGACAGTGTGTGAGCACGATCGACCGGATCCTGAGCTGTTCCTCTATACTCAGCCCGATCGCTATCGAACCGGCGTCGATAGCGAGGGTGTCGTTGATGAGGTAAGTCGTCAGCAGCTGATGGCGGCCGTCGAGCGTGCTCGGTACGATCCTGAATTTCACTCTTTTAACATGTCTTTGAACTGGGCGACCGCCGGATTCGAGGGATTGACCTTCTCGAGCTGGGCCAGTGCGGGACCGGCGCCGGCTTTGTCACCCTTCTCGATCAGGGCGGCGACCAGGTTCTGGAGAGTCTTCTCGTGGCCCGGATCGACCGAGAGTCCCTTCCGATATTCGGCGATGGCCCGATCGATGTCGCGAGGCTCGCGAAGGAAGTATGTCAGTCCGAGATCCATCCTGACGACGACATCGTCGGGACGGATCTTGAGCGCCTTTGCGTACCAGCCTTCCGCCGCCTCATACTGTCTGAGGTCGAAGGTCGTGTTTCCCAGATTGACCAGCAGGTCGTAATCGTTGGGTTTCAGTTTGGCCGCGGCGTTGAGAAACTCGAGCGCCTCCTGGTTGCGGTTGATCTGCTTGAAGAGGCCGGCAGCCTGAATCTGCGCGTCGAAGTTCTTCGGGTCCTTGCGGGCCCTTTCGATCGCCTCCATTGCGCCGCCGCCGCCTCCGCCGCCCTGGCCGGTCGGCGGGTGGTCGGCGGGCATGCCCTGGACCGGGCCGTCAGCCGATGCCGGTTCGCTGTTTCGGCTGATCGTTGCGCCCGTATTGAGATAGTTGCTGCCGACGTAACCGATGATCACGCCGGCCAGCAGCCCGATAATTGCGATAAGCGTCTTTTCCTTCTTCATCTATTGATAATTATTCCTTGACCTCGTGGCATTCCGCACACTTGGTCGGCCCCTCGCCCTGTTTGAGGACCTTTCCCGCATCCTTGGGCACCTTGGTGATTTCACCCTTGTGACAGTCGATGCAGTTGATGTGGTAAGCCTCTTTGCTCCACAGTTCGGTTCCGTCAGAGCCGGCGGGCGTCTTCGGATTTCCTTCCTCTCTGAAATGACAGTCCGCGCAGAACGGTATCTTTCCGGCCGATCCCGCGTTGAACGACTCAAGTGTAAGCCCCTTGTTCGTGTGATGGCAATATGTGCAGTCGGAATATGCCAGATGCTTCTGATGCGTGAACTTGGTCGGCCCCCATTTCTGGTCGACCGATGGGATAACGACATTGTCGCCGGGGAGCTTCTGGCCCTGTTCGGCGGCACTGCCGGATGACAGCGGAGCGGTGAAACCGATCAGGCCGCAGGCCAGAAAAAGGCCCGCAATCCACATTTTCAATCTCATCTCTTGATTCTCCTCATTGTTGCTGTTGGGCATCGGGTCCGGGGGCGTCGCATAGAGTAAATCGGGCGCTTGTCGAGCGTCAATTAAATCACGACCCGTTATTGAATTTTCAAATCACGCCGAGCTTGCACTTTGAATGCGCCCGGCTATAATTAAAGACCGTCTGTCATCCATCGCTCCGATTGATGACTTCGGGCCGCGGGCGAGACACGAGTGTTCGGTCAACCCGCGCGTGCTGTGATGCAGAAACGTGATGAAAAACTGCCCGGGGAACTTAAGTTCGGGCGCTTTTTTACGAGGTCGCATCGAAATTGACCAGAGACAGATCCGAGAGATCGAATCACCAGATGATCAACTCATCGGCGCGCCCGGGAGGCGCGACAAGCAGCGGGGTCGGCTGACGCATTTCTGAGTCGCCGCCCCATCAGGAGGCAGCGATGCAGAAGCGATTGAGCGACCGCGATAGACTTCACGCCAAGATAGAACGCCTGTCAGAGAACCAGATCGATCAGCTACTCTCCCTGGTCAGGACAATGGAAAAAAACAGAACCGATTCCCCGGCATCCGAGCAGGCCGACGACGAACTTCTCGACGGTCTGTGCGCTGAGCTGGAAACCCGTCGCGCGGTGCAGGTCTTCGAATGGGAGTCCACGCGCCGCCGGGCAGAGTCGAGAGGTTATCCGAGAGCAGTCTGAACCGATTCCGCGAGCCGGCAGATGATCAAATCCCCAGTCAAATTCATCGGGTGGTGCGCCCTCCTGCTGTTATCGATGCTTGTATTGCCGGCCGGCGCACAGACGCCCCCGCCGGCGAATTTCGAGCGTATCTCGGCGGATTTATCGAGTCAGGAGAAAGAGGAGCGATTGTCGGCCCTGATCGCGATGCGTGGTATCGCGCGCGAGCTCGGCGCGGGGGATCGCGATGCGGTCGCTGCCCGGTGCGGCGATATTCTCCGCTCCGATCCGAGCCCGGTTGTTCGCGCCGCCGCTGCCGGGGTCCTCGAAGAGATCGGAACCCCGACCTCTTCCGCACAACTTGTCGAATCATTGCCCCGGCAGAAGGAGGTCAATGTCCGCAAGGCGATCGCATATGCTCTTGCCGGACATAAAGACACGGAATCGCTCGACATTCTGCGGACCCTGCTCAGGGACCGCAAGGCGGAGGTCAGGGGAGCGGCCGCCTGGGCCATCGCTCAAAGGAACGAAACGTCCCTTTCCGATGACCTGATCAGATATCTCAGGAAATACAGGAAGGACGAAGACGCGTTCGGCAGGTCGATGGCGGTCAGGGCGCTCGGAGCCCATCCCGAGGCCAGGGACCTTCTTCTGCGCATCCTGTCGGGCGATAAGCATGACATTGTTCTCATCAGCGCGGCCTCAGCGCTCGCACGCATCGCCGCCCCGGGTGATGCCGAGGTCGTCGAAGCGCTAAAAGTAGCCGCTCTCAGCCGAAATCCCTATCTCGCCAGTCAATCAAACGCTGCTCTCGACCAGCTTCGCACCCGCCCGTAACCGGATTCTCATTAATAAAATCATATTTTAAAAAAAAGAATATTTCTGGACATCCATTTCGATGGAAGCTATCATCATAGGGTCGTTCCCAACGCATGGATCGGACCGTTCGCGTCCGTGACATATATTGTTGCAGAAAAAACAGAATGTGAGCTAACCGAAGCAGCGGTGTAAGCCGGCACAGATCGGCAGCTGTATTCCTAACGGAAGACACAGGATGAATAAAGCAAGCGTCAGTTCAATCAATCGGTTCGATCGGATCTTTGCAGCAACGCTGATCTGCGCGGTTGCGATGACTCTGGTTGCGGCATCTGTAGCGATCTCCAAAGACAAGGGACATCGTAATCGGTCGGGTGAGGCTGAACACGTCGATGTCGAAAATTTCGGCAAGGTGACGGATTTCTTTTACCGTGGAGCACAGCCCCGGCAGGATGAATACGAACAGCTCGCTGAGATCGGCATCAAGACTATTATCGATCTGCGGAACGATCCCAAGGACTTCGCCAGGTCGAGCGCCGAGAAGAACGGCATGCATTACATCAACATGCCGATGAGCGACAAGGACTATCCTGAAAAGGATGCCGCCTCAAGTTTCCTCAAGATCGTCAATGATTCGAGAAACTGGCCTGTCTTCGTTCATTGCGCCGGCGGACGCCACAGAACAGGTGTCATGACCGCTGTCTACAGGATGACCAATGAAGGCTGGGACATCGAGCGCGCCTACGATGAGATGAAGGATTATGATTTCTATACGCGCTGGGGCCACAAGGCGATGAAGCAGTATGTCTACGATTACTATGATCACCTGACCACGCGGCGCCGTGATTCACGTGTCGCGACCAGGGACTGACACGTAATTTCTGAATCGCCGACCGGCGGGGAAATGTAAAAATGGGTGAATCGGGTAACCGATTCACCCATTTTGTATTGGCAGCCCGAACGGCTTCTATTTCTTAACCGAGAACGCCACGGAGGCGCTTGTATTTTCCCATTCGAGTTTCAGGACGCCGCCCCGGCCGGCCTGAGCCAGCGAGATGGCCATCTGCTCGACGGGAGCTTTCGTCTTTTCGACCTTCATATCGACGCGGGCGAGTTCGGTCTTTTCGTATTCCGGTTTGTAGGGGATGCCCCACTGGCCGGTCTGTTTATTGATGATCAGCTTCATCCCGGACTCTGCGGGAAGGACGAAGAGGGTGTAGGTGCCGGCCGGCACAGCGGTCCCGCCGAGGATGAGGTCGGCTTCGGTCGTGAAATGGGTGGCCTTGTTGGCGCCCATTCTCCAGACCTGCCCCCAGGGGACGAGTTCGCCGAAGATCTTTCGACCGCGCATTGAAGGCGCACCGTAGTCGACGGAGATCTTCTTTCCGTCGAGTGTGAGCTCCGCGGACATGCGGGGGCTCCGCTGCTGCCCCTGAGCGGCGAGAATACCGATGACGAGCGATGATGAAACGGCGAGGGTAAGCAGGCCGTAGATCACTGATTTGGATTTCATTTCTCTATCTCCAACTGATTGTTGATTATTACCGCCGCGACCGAGTTCGATGAACCGCCGCGGACGGTAGACATTGGATTGTTTACCATATCCGGGGGCGAGCACCAAACCTCCGGAGCCATCCGTCGGCTTGACCCTTCATCGTGTGCGTGGTACTTCTCAGGATCGTTTCTGATCCAACCGGAAATCTAACAAAGACAAGGAGCGTTAGATGCGTTTGCGTCGTTCATTGGTTTCAGCGGCGGCAGCTCTGATCATAACGGCAGCCTCTACAGTCGCAGCGCAGGAGCCGCGACAGTTCTATCCCGGCGCCGTTTATTCTTCCTCGATACCGACACTCAGGCAGGTTGTCGGGCATGACTGGGGAGATAAGATCACGATGCACCACGAGGCCGCGGCATATCTCAATGCGCTGCATGGCGCGGCAGGTTCGAGGACCCGGCTGATCAGGTATGCGGAATCATGGGAGGGGCGGGCGCTCTATCTGCTGGTCATCGGTTCGGAGGAGAACATCGCCCGGCTCGACGCCGTCAAAGCCGGAATGCGGAAGCTCTCCGATCCGAGGAGGACGGGGCGCGCCGAAGCGGATTCGCTGATCGCATCGCTGCCCGCGATCGTCTGGCTGATTCACGGCGTTCACGGAAACGAAATTTCGAGCACTGACGCATCGCTGATGACCGCTTATCATCTGCTGGCCGCGCAGAACGACGAGATCGTGAGCGGCGCGATGAAGAACACGCTGGTGCTCATCGACCCGATGCAGAATCCCGACGGGCGCGACCGCTTCATCAATTATTTCCGTCAGAACCTCGGACTCGTTCCCGACGGAGATCTCCAGTCGGCGGAGCATAACGAGGTCTGGCCGAGCGGGCGGGTCAACCATTATCTGTTCGACATGAACCGCGACTGGTTCGCCCAGACACAGCCCGAGACGCGCGGACGGACGCGGCTCTATCTTGAATGGTTTCCGCTGGTGGTGGCCGATCTGCACGAGATGGGCACAAACAGCACCTATTACTTCGCTCCGCCGGCGCTCCCCTGGAACCCGAACCTGACCCGAACTCAACTGGACTGGCTGACCAGATTCGGCAGAAACAACGCCAAATGGTTCGACCGGTTCGGATTCGATTATTTCACCAGAGAGAACTACGATTCCTTCTATCCCGGATACGGCGAGGGCTGGCCGCTCTTTCACGGATCGATCGGGATGACCTACGAGCAGGCATCGGTTCGCGGACTTGTCGCCGACAGGGACGATCAGTCGAGGATCAGGTACCGGGATTCGGTGCATCACCACTTCATCGCCTCGATCTCGACGATCGAATCGGCCGGCTCGAGCCGCGAGGCGTTGCTGCGACACTTCTACGATTACCGGCGGACGGCGATCGAGGAGGGCGAGAAGGAGACGGTCAGGGAGTACATCATCACGCCCGGAAGCGATCCCAACCGTGCGGCCAGGCTGGCCGGTCTGCTCATGCAGTCGGGCATCGAGGTCCGGCGCGCCGCTGCTCCGTTCTCCAATCCGAGAACCCGCGATTACTTCGGCGGGGCGCTGCAGCAAAGGGAATTCCCGGCCGGAAGTTACATCGTATCGCTCGCGCAGCCTGCCAAGCGGCTGGCCAGGACGCTGCTCGACAAGCAGACCAGCCAGGACAGGGAGTTCCTCGATGAGCAGAGAAGAAGGAACGAGAAGCGGCAGAATGAAGATTTCTACGATGTCACGGCATGGTCTCTGCCGCTGATCTTCGATGTTCAATGTTACATGGCCGAGCAGGCGTCGACCGTGCAGTCGGCGGTGCTCACCGAACCGCCCGCGCCTGCCGGAAAGCTGACCGGAGGGCAGGCCGGAGTGGCGTATCTGATCAAATGGGGAACCCAGTCGGCCGCCTCGGCGCTGGCCGATCTGTTCAGGCAGGATATTCGCGTCTACAGCAGCGATCTGCAGTTCAGGATCGGCAGCGAGGTGTATCCCGCCGGGTCGCTGATCGTCAAGGTAAAGGACAATCCGAACGATCTGCATCAGAGAATGGTCAAACTGGTCGCAGATCACGGAGTCGATGTCGTCGCGACGGATTCGGCCTGGGTGGATGAGGGGCCCAATTTCGGAAGCAACAATGTCTCGTTTCTCAAGCGGCCGAGGATCGCGATCGCATACAACACGCCGACCTCGCCCAACTCGGTCGGCTGGTTGCGCTATGTGATCGAGCAGCGATACGGTTATCCGGTCACGACCATTCGATCCGATCAACTCCGTTCGGCGGATCTCAACAAATATAATGTCCTGATTCTGCCGGACACCTTCAGCGGCTACGATCAGCAGCTCGGAGACGGGGCGGCCATCAAGACCTGGATTCAGCGCGGTGGGACTCTGGTGGGGATCGCCGGCGCGATGAATTGGATGATCGGCGAGAAGGTCAAGCTGCTGGCCACGACCCGCGAGAAGCGGGGCGATGCCGATTCTCCCGCCGCTGCGAAGGGTGGCGAAAAGGACGGGGCCGCGGCGGCCGCTGCTGCGAAGGATGCCGGTCAGCCGGATCCTGTCCAGCGCGCCATTCAGCCGGACGAGGAATTCCCGAGCAACACGCCGGGAGCGATCCTTCGGGTGAAGGTCGATAACTCCCACTGGCTCGGGTTCGGATACGGCGATACGACGACGGTCATGGTCGACAGCAACCGCGTCTACTCGCTGATCAAGCTGGACAAGGGAACGAACGTCGCCAGGTACCTCGATCCGGCGGGATTCTTCGTCAGCGGTTTCATGTGGGATGATGCGAAGAACCTGATACCGAACAAGGCCTGGCTCGTTCATTCACGCCTCGGGCGCGGCAACGTCATCGGTTTCGCCGAGGACCCGAACTACAGGGCATTTATGGACGGGCTCAATCTCTTCGTGATCAATGCGGTCTTTCAGGGGCCGGGACGCTGAACCCGGACACACGCGCCGAACGGCGAAAACCAGTCGTCCGGATGGAAGGGAAGGAAGGATGCGGCTTTTTCGTGAGCTGTTGTTTCCGCTGATTGCGGTCCTCGCGGCATTTCTGATCGGCGGGATTGTCGTCATCCTGATCGGCGACAATCCGATCGAGGTCTACCGCCTGCTGATTTCGAGCGCTTTCGGCATCTATGACGCGCTCGGCAATTTCACCTTCGATAACTGGGGATACACGCTCTTTTACGCTACGCCGCTGATCTTCACGGGCCTGGCGGTATCTCTGGCATTCAAGTGCGGGCTGCTCAACATCGGCGCCGAAGGTCAGCTCTACATCGGGGCCTTCGCCTCGGCTTGGGTGGCGATCACCTTCACGGGCCTGAGCGGATGGCTGCTGATACCGATGGCGATGCTGGCGGCGATCGTGGCGGGAGGCCTGTGGGGGGCGATTCCGGGCGCGCTCAAGGCGAGATTCGGATCGCATGAGGTGATCAACACGATCATGCTCAATTTCATCGCGATCGGCCTGGTCAGCTATCTCACGCAGAACTTTTACAAAACTCCGGGCGATCCGATCATGCAGACGGTGCCGATCGCCGATCAGGCGCAGATCGCCAGGTTTCACCACCTGCTCGCTCCGTTCGGCATAGACTTTCCTCAGCGGATTCCGCTCAACGTCACGTTCCTGATCGCGCTTCTGACGGCGCTGCTGGTCTGGGTCTTTCTCTGGAAGACGAAGTGGGGATACGAGATCCGTGCGGTCGGGTCGAATCCGCAGGCCGCTGAGTACGGCGGGATCAGCGTCAGGACGCAGATCGTTCTGGCCATGACGATCTCGGGAGCGCTCGCCGGAATGGTCGGGATCAACGAGGTGCTCGGATATCGCCATCGTTATTACCACGACTTCTCGCCGGGATACGGATTCGCCGGGATCGCTGTTGCGCTGCTCGGTCGCAATCACCCGCTTGGAGTAGTGCTGGCGGCGGTGCTCTTCGGCGCGCTCAGTCGCGGAGGACTCTTCGTCGACATCTTCACCGACAACGT